>ONGS01000165.1 GCA_900317395.1 uncultured Eubacteriales bacterium
AGCGTAATTGACAGCGCAGGCACTGCGCCGGTTGCAATTACGAATAACATATTGTATAATGTAGGTGAAATTATATATCAACAGGGGGATAAAAAATGGAAAAATTTGTACCTTATGAAAAAATGTCCAAGCGCAAGCAGAGGGAATTTAACCAAAAACAGCGCAGGGACTGGGGACTGACAAATCCCGCAACACGAAAAGAGAAAAATGCAAAAGCATATGACAGAAAGAAGCTTCGTTCCATGGACAGAAAAGGTCAATGGGACGAAGCTTTTTTATTCTTTGTTTGAATACCACCGGATATTTCTGACAATATTATCATTACAAAAACGGATGTGCTTTAGGGCATATTTTGAATCCGGTGACTATACCAATCGGAATCGGCGGCTCGCCGTAGGGAGGAAATATGATGAAGCTTTTATTCAAATCATTCTGTTGTGCCGTAATTATTTCATGTGTTTTGTCTATGACAGGCTTTTGCAGTGCTTGTGAAAGCATCGAAGATAAGGTATTCCGTCTTCATATTATCGCTAATTCTGACAGCGAAGAGGATCAGGCATTAAAGCTGAAAGTGCGTGATGAAATTACCGAATATACCGATGAGCTTTTCAAGGATTGTAACAACAAGCAGGAATCTATGCAGAAAGCAAAAGACAATATTGATAAAATCAAGGCGAAAGCACAGGAAGTGGTTGACAGAAACGGATTTGATCAGAAAGTTGACGCCTATGTTACCAATATGAGCTTTGATACACGAGTTTATGATGATTTTACATTGCCGGCAGGAAAATATGATGCTTTGCGTATTGTAATAGGAGAGGGGGAAGGGCATAACTGGTGGTGTGTGCTTTACCCTGCGGTTTGTGTGCCTTCTGCGGAAAAAGAAATCGGCTCCGCTCTGAATGAAAGCGAAACCGAAATTGTAACCGACAGTGATAAATATGTTGTGAAATTTAAAATTGTTGAGTTGTGGGAAGAACTGTTCTGTCAGTGATGCTTATGCTTTGATAAGTGCAAAAATTTCATAGTCAAAAATCTGACCGTTTTTGTATATTGCGCTGTGTAAAGTGCCTTCGTGAATAAAACCGGCTTTTAAAAGGGAGGATTCCGCCGAACTGTGATTTGCATACGGATGTGCCTCTATGCGGATGATATCATAATGATCAAAAACTTCCTCACAAGCGGCTTTAATGATATTGGCACCTATGCCCTTGCCTCTGTAAGGTGCGGCAAGCCATATGGAAAGCTCGGCGCTTTTGGCAAAAACACCATTCCCAAAAACAACATCAACGCCGCCTACAGCATGACCATCGATGATAACGGCACGGCATATCTGTCTTTCCTCGCTGTTGAGCATACGCTCCTTGATATATTCCAGAGCAAAGGCAGTGTCCATAGGGTAAGGCAGAAATTCACAGAGGTTCTCCGAGATATGTGGATCATTTGTGGCAGTGATAAAGTCATCAAGATAATTGGAGCTCCATTTTTTTAGTTGAAATTCCATACTGTTTCCTCTCTTATCATATACTTGCATATTTATTATAACACTTTTTCCATACAAATAACAGTACTTTCAAAAATATTTTGTAAAAGCTTATCGAAAAAATTCGGGAAGCATATATTTGCTTATTTACATTTCTTCAGCGATGAGATATAATTGATTTGTAAAAGATGGGGGATGATAGAAATGAAGCTGTATGAAAAAACGATTGATTCTAAAAGTATTTTTGATGGCAAGGTTATTCATGTCAAACATGATACAGTTGAACTTGAAAACGGTGCGAAAGCGATGAGGGAAATTGTAGAGCATCCGGGCGGCGTTTGCATAGCGGCACTTACGGATGATAACGAATTGTTGTTTGTCAGACAGTTCCGATATCCTTATAAGGAAGTGGTTCTGGAGTTGCCTGCAGGCAAGTTGGAAAAGGGTCAGAATCCGCTTGAAAACGGAAAGCGTGAGCTTCTGGAAGAAACGGGTGCTGTAGGAAGAGAATACATGACGCTGGGAAAACTGTATCCAAGTCCGGGTTACTGCGGAGAGATCATTCATCTGTATTTCTGTAAAATTGACAGTTACCATGCCCAACAGCTTGATGAGGATGAATTTCTGAATGTTGAGCGAATACCGCTTGAAAAGGCGGTTGAAATGGTGATGAATCATGAAATTCCCGATGCCAAAACACAAGTAGCCGTACTGAAAACTGCGGTACTGTTGAATAAATTGAACGGAAAGTGAAGATATGATTAACCCGATTCTGATTATAGCAGCTGTCGCTGTCATATTGTCTGCTTTGACGATAACAATACTGAACAAGCCGAGAATACCGATTGTGGCAAGCTTTTTTTTGATGATACTAATCTTTTTTGTATTCACAACATTTTTTATCGATAATGCGATTGCGGACGCATTTGTATCAAACAGCCTGAATGATTTTGTTCGTTTTGCCATTATGAGCGATAACCCTACATATGATGACCTTGAAAATGCCTTTACACTGTTCTCATATATTGATGTGGGATTGTTTTTGGCGACTGTGATAGCGATGTTTACAGAAGCATTTTATATCCTGCGTCAGAATTAAGGTGTGTGATATGATGAAGCCCATAGGAGTTTATATTCATGTTCCGTTTTGTGCAAAAAAATGTCCTTACTGCGATTTTTACTCCCGCACCGGAAATGAAACAGCATATGATACTTATACGGATATGCTTATGAAAAAAATTGTCTGTTGGGGAGAAAAGCTCAACCGAAATGCGGATACGCTGTATTTTGGCGGCGGCACACCGAGCCTTCTTGGTGCAGAGAGGCTGGTTACAATTACAGCGCTGGCAGGGAAATATTTCGGAAACAATATCAAAGAAACAACGGTCGAAGTGAATCCGTCAAAGGAAGATTTTGATTTTGAAAAGCTGATGCAAGGCGGTATCAATAGAATTTCTGTCGGTTTGCAGTCCGCTAATGATAATGAACTGGAATTTCTCGGCAGACAGCATAATACTGCGCAGGCGAAAAAATGTATCAATGCGGCAAAAAATGCAGGTTTTGAAAATATTTCACTTGATTTGATGATCGCACTGCCAAATCAGACAAAAAGCAGTCTTGAAAGAAGCGTTGATTTTTGTGCTGAACAGGGTGCAAAGCATATTTCTGCCTATATTCTTAAAATCGAGCCGAAAACAGTATTTTATAAAAACAGGGAGAAGTTACATCTTCCTGATGATGACGAAGCGGCAGAGATGTATGAAGTTCTTTGTGAGCTGATGAAACAGTACGGATATACACATTATGAAATATCCAATTTCTGTAAAAGAGGATATGAAAGCCGCCATAACCTGAAATACTGGCATGATGAGGAATATATCGGTATAGGACCTTCCGCACATTCTTTTATTGACGGAAAACGCTTTTATTGTCCCGGAAAGATAAAAAGCTTTGAAGAGGATGAATCTATTTTTGATGGTGACGGTGGGGGAGAAGAAGAATTTATCATGCTCGGTCTGCGGCTGTCAGAGGGAATCACCAATCAAAGTTATATGCAAAGGTTCGGGAAAGCAATCCCCGACTCTTATATCAAAAATGCACAGCGTTTTGAAAAAACGGGACTCGTTCGCATGACCGACAACGGTTTTACTTTGACCGAAAAAGGTTTCATGGTATCAAATTCCCTCATCACTGAAATACTTACTTAAAATGCCGCACTTCAAGCACAAAACTTGAAGTGTGGCATTAAATTTTTTTTTATAAAAGTAGTGAGCGACTGCGCAAATCGGATCTGTTGAAAAGTTCAGGAATTATTTTACACCAACATAAAAAACGGTAAGCCCTTTCGGACTTACCGCCTTTTTTATTAGTTGAACGAAAATCAGTCAGCGTATTTGTCGTCTGTTTCGTTCCATGCATACATCTTGCGAATCTCAGCACCTACCTGCTCGAGCTGATGTTCAGCCTTAAGAGCACGAGTAGCATTGAAGTGAGCTCTGCCGTTCTTGTTTTCTGCGATCCACTTGGAAGCAAATGTACCGTCCTGAATTTCGGAAAGAACCTTCTTCATTTCAGCCTTTGTTTCGTCTGTGATAATTCTCTTACCTGTTTCGTAATCGCCGAACTCTGCTGTGTCAGAGATAGAATATCTCATCATAGAGAAGCCGCCGCTGTAAATCAGGTCTACAATGAGTTTCATCTCGTGGATACACTCAAAGTAAGCATTCTCGGGAGCATAACCTGCTTCAACAAGAGTTTCAAAGCCTGCCTGCATGAGAGCTGTAACGCCGCCGCAAAGAACAGCCTGCTCACCAAAGAGGTCAGTTTCTGTTTCAATTCTGAAAGTAGTTTCCATAACAGCTGCACGAGCTGCACCGATACCGGCACCGTAAGCAAGTGCAATGTCAAGAGCCTTGCCTGAAGCATCCTGATATACAGCAACGAGAGCAGGTGTACCCTTACCCTCAACATACTCGCTGCGTACTGTGTGGCCGGGAGCCTTAGGAGCGATCATGAATACGTCAACATTCTTCGGCGGAATGATCTGCTTAAAGTGAATGTTAAAGCCGTGAGCAAAAGCAATCGCCTTGCCTTCTGTAAGGTTAGGCTCGATATCATTCTTGAAAATGTCAGCCTGCTTCTCATCGGGAGTAAGGATCATGATAACATCGGCTTTCTGAGTAGCCTCAGCGGTTGTGTAAACCTCAAAGCCAAGTTCTTTAACGTGATCCCAGCGCTTGCTGCCCTTGTAAAGACCGATAATAACATTCACACCGCTGTCACGCAGGTTAAGAGCGTGAGCATGTCCCTGGCTGCCGTAGCCGATGATGGCTACAGTTTTGCCTTTGAGAACATTGATGTCACAATCAGGCTGATAATAAATTTTTGGCATTTTAAAGACCTCCAAATAAATTAAATTATGTATATTATGAAACCAGTCAGACCGTCATTTACGGGAAGCCGAATCTTTTTCGATTGCGACTGTACCTGTTCTGACGATCTCACGGATACCATACGGTTTGAGAAGATCGGTGAGTGTTTCAAATCTTTCCAGTGTGTCTGCAAATTGCAGTGTCATGGTATTAACTGAAACATCCACGATTTTTGCTTCCATTAACTCGGCAATTTTCATAATGTCGAGACGTTTGTTGGCAGGGCAGCTTACCTTTATCAGTGAAAGCTCACGGCTGATAAAATCGCCCTGTGCATATGTGCGTACCTTGATGACGGGAATGACCTTGTTCAGCTGTTTTTCGAGCTGTTCAATCACATATTCGTCTCCGTCGGCGACGATCGTCATTCTGGAAATACCGGGGTCTTCCGTTATTCCTACTGCTAGACTGTCGATATTGAAAGCTCTGCGTGAAAAAAGCCCCGAAACCTTGGAGAGTACGCCGGGATGGTTTTCAACAAGAACAGAAAGTGTATATTTCATTTCGGCGCCTCCTTATTTTGATGATGTATTCGGGTGTACATTACAAACAAGCACAAACGGCTTGTCGCTTTTAAGCATTTCTTTGGTATATTTTTCAGCTTCTTCATTACTTGAAGCAAAAGCAGAATCAATACCGTAAGACCGGGCAAGCTTTACGAAATCGGGAATTGTATCAAGTTCTGTAATAGAATACCGACTGCCGTAATGTATGTCCTGCAACTCATGCACCATACCAAGAACGGTATTTCTCATAACGATGATTTTTACATTGAGGTTTTCCTGTGCGATCGTTGCAAGTTCATTCAGGCACATCTGGAATGAGCCGTCTCCGCAGACAGCGACAACATCCCTGTTTGGTCTTGCAAGTTTTGCACCCACAGCGGCAGGAACAGAGTAACCCATGGTTCCCATGCCGCCCGAAGTGAGAAATCTTCCGTCACGGATACGGTAGTTGTTGGCACACCATATCTGATTCTGTCCTACATCAGCTACCATGACTGCTTTTGGGCGGAGCATTTCCGAAAGCTTTGATATAAAGCTTTTCGGATCAACAAAACCGTCAAAAAACTGTGGTTTGGGAGCAAATTCTTCTTTCCATTTTGTGATTTTATCGACCCATTCAGCGGGAGCTTTGTAATCCGTTTCCTTAATCAGATGACCGAGGACATTTTTAATATCGCCGACGATAGGGATCGAGGTTTTCATGTTTTTACCGATTTCGGCAGGGTCAATATCGATATGAATGACATTAGCGTGTTCCACCACCTGATCGGGGGAAGCTACTGCTCTGTCACCGACTCTTGCACCGCAGAGAATCACGAGATCGGAATTGTGTATTGTAAGGTTAGCAGCTTTCAGGCCGTGAGAACCCAGCATACCGACATAGAGCGGGTCGTCAGACGGCATAACGCCGATACCCATCATTGTAGATAATACGGGAATTCCCGTTTTTTCAACAAATTCTCTCAGCTTTGGTTTTGCACCCGAGGTAAGCACACCGCCGCCTGCACAGATCACGGGACGTTTAGCCTCTGCAATCATCTCGACTGCTCTTTTGATCTGCATAGGGTGACCCTTCACGCTTGGTTTGTAGCCGATGATATTCACTTTTTCGGGATAAACAAACTCTTCAATTTCCGCCTGTTGAACATCAACAGGAACATCAATAAGAACCGGACCGGGTCTGCCTGTTGAAGCAATGTGGAAAGCCTCTTTAAAAACTCTGGGCAGGTCGGCTGTATCCTTTACAAGGTAGCTGTGTTTTACGAAAGATTCACACGCACCTGTGATATCTGCTTCCTGAAAAACATCACGGCCAAGAACATCACTTTTCACCTGACCTGTAATACAAACAAGGGGAATCGAATCCATATACGCTGTGGCGATACCCGTTATCATATTCAGCGCACCGGGACCCGAAGTCGCCACGCATACGCCGACTTTGGAAAGCGCTCTTGCATAGCCGCTTGCACTGTGTGCCGCATTTTGTTCCTGACGAACAAGAACAGCTTTAATATCAGTTTGGTAAAGATAGTCAAAAAAAGGACAAATGACCGCCCCGGGATAACCGAATACGATGGAAACATTCTCTTTCTGAAGACATTTAACCATTATCTCAGCACCGCTGATCATAAAATCACTCCAAAAATCCAATTATTATCATTATAGCATTATAAGAAATTGGTGTCAAGTACAAGTGTAAGTCACATAAAAAGTGGTTGATTAGCTCACGGGAAAGACGAGCTTTCCTTATTTCGGCAAAAAACGAAAAAATAGCAAAAATATTGTAAAAGATTGTGTTTTCAAGTTTGCGCTTTGTTGCATATGCCTATGAGAAATATCATTGGTTACTTCTTGCTATCGTTTAAAATTCATTGTATAATTGATAAAAGTAATAGGAGGAACAGAAAATGAATAAAGAAAAACTGATTAATACAGCATTGATGAAGGAGCAGCCTGATCTTGTGCTGAAAAATGCCAACATTATTAATGTATTCACAGCTGAAATTCTGCACGGCGATATTGCTGTAACAGATGGCGTGATTGTCGGTATAGGGGAGTACAGTGGCAAAGACGAAAAAGAACTTGACGGAAAATATGTTGCCCCCGGGTTTGTCAATGCCCATGTTCATGTAGAGTCTTCTATGGTGGCACCCGAGGTTTATGCAATGGAGGAAATGAAGTGGGGAACGACCACAATCATTACCGACCCTCATGAAATTGCTAATGTCGGCGGTATGACTGCATTATCCGACATTCTGAATGTGGCGGAAAAATTGCCGATCAATTATTACGTTATGCTCCCCTCCTGCGTTCCGTCAACACCGTTTGAACATTCGGGGGCGGTTCTGAATGCAGAGGAACTGAAAGTATGGAAAGATCATCCTCATGTTCTCGGACTGGGAGAAATGATGAACAGCGTCGGTGTAATCAATTCCGATAAAACCGTGCTTGATAAATTAGATGCATTTTCCGATAAGGTGGTTGACGGTCATTTCCCTATGGGTTCGGGAAAGGAACTGAATGCTTATGTCAGTGCAGGCATTGCAACCGACCATGAAAGTATTTCTTATGAAGAAGCTGTTGAAAAGCTCAGGGCCGGAATGGCAGTCATTATCCGTGAAGGCTCGGCAGGCAAAAATCTTGAGGAGATTGTTAGCGGCGTCGTTAAAAACGGTATCGATACATCTCGTTTTGTTTTCTGTACGGACGATAAACATCTTGCAGACATCAGGAAAGAGGGAACAATACGGTATAATATCAAAAAGAGCATTGAACTGGGTCTTGACCCTGTCAAAGCAATACAAATCGGTACGATCAATGCCGCAAGAGTATACGGTCTGAAACAAATCGGTGCGGTAGCCTGTGGATATAAGGCGGATATGGTCGTAATTGATGATTTGCAGGAAATGACAGTGTCAGCGGTTTATAAGGACGGCAAGGAAGTATCGGAAATCAAGTCGGTCTTGGAAGTAAGCTACGATGAAAAACTGTTAAGCCCGATCAATTTTGCTCCGCTTGGCAGTGATGCTTTTGTCATTCCCGAAAAGGATCGATATTCCGTAATTGGTATTATTGATCATCAAATCATTACGAAAAAAATTACAATGTCAAATGCTGAGCTGAAAGCAGGTCTTGCAGACGGTTCAGTGCGAAAAATAGCAGTTGTTGAGCGGCATAAGGCAACAGGCTTCCGTGCGGCAACTTACATAAAGGGCTATGGCTTGAAACACGGTGCAGTTGCTTCAACGGTGGCACATGACAGCCACAACATTGTGATTGTCGGTGATAATGACAGCGATATGCTGAAAGCTTGTGATGAACTGAAAAGAATCGGCGGCGGTTATGTGATTATTGAAGACGGAAAAACTGTCGGTGAGCTTCCCTTGCCTTTGGGTGGTTTGATGAGCCTGAAAAGTGCAGATGAATTTATTCCCGAACTTGACACTGTGATTAAAAAAGCTTATGCTATGGGAGTGAACAAAAATATTGATCCATTTATTACATTGTCGTTTATGGCTTTGCCGGTGATACCCGAAATCAGGATTACTGACTGCGGTATTTTTGACGTAACAAGCTTTTCATTCGTAAAAAATTGATTAAGGAGCGGCATTAGGCTTGCCGTTTTTTCTTCTTGCTAAAATGATGTTTCTGTGTTAATATGTAAGTACGCCAAGTATCTGTAAGGAAAAGGAAATAGATACCCGTCATGTTTTTTCGGGTTCGATTGTATGAAGGAGGAAACTACAAATGAAAAAACATTTAAAATTATTAACTTTAATTGTGTTTGGTGCAATGCTGACTCTTTCGGCAGCAGGTTGTGGACTTTTTGGAAATAACGAAAGCAAGACGGAAACTTCTGTCGTATCTTCCGAAGCGGAGGAAAGCAGCAAATCAGAATCAAGTGCTGAGGAAAGCTCAAAAGAAAACAGCATAGAGGCTCTTGAAAGCAGCAAGGAAGAAAGTAGTAAAGAGGATAGCAACAAATCGGAAAGCAGCGAGGACAGCGAGGAAGAAAGCGAGCTTGGTTTTGTTGATTTCAGCGATACGGAACAGAGGGATATGACGCTGAAAGAATGTTTCGAGAATCCGACATATGCAAGCCTGATCAAAAGTACGGAAGAGCAGATGTCTAATGATAATTATGATGTTAAAATCACCATTAACGGCGAGAATGAGATCGTGATAACTGCAACGTCAAAAACACAAATTAATGCAACAGGCGACAACACAGAGGCGATTCAGGCGGCTTTTGAAGCGGCAGGTAGTCAGGCAGCGGCGTATATTCCTACTTTTGAAAATCTGACAAGTACCAAAGATATCAAAGTGACGACTAAGCTTGTCAATGCCGACGGCACAGAGATCACAAGTTCAACCTACACAAAAGAGGATGTAGCGCAGGATTCAGAAACAACAGCCGAGAATTTCAATGTGTATAAAAGTGTAAAGGAGTTTGCCGAAAGTTCCCTGTTCAAGAGTCAGGTTGAAACAATGAGCAATTCTCTTGGTGTTGAAGGTGCAAAAATGGATGTATCTGTGGAAGGCGAGCATAAGCTTGTGATGAATATTATCTATCCAAAAAGTGTACCCGATGAAGCTGTATCGGCAGTGAAGGAAACTTTTGCGGCTTCAAGCAGCAGTTTCAACGGAATTGCCGGAAATCTGCAAGCTGTAACATCCGACAGCGAAGCTTCCGTTGTTCTCAGAGTTACAGATGTTGACGGAAAAGTTATTTACGAAGAAGAGTATAAAAACACATAAGCAAAACAAAAACCCGTGGAACACTTTTATCGTGTTCTACGGGTTTATTTTGAGTTTTAATTGAATGACTGATCTCTAAAATCAATACCAGTTTGTGAGGTTGTAGTAAAGTTCTTCATAGCGACGTGCAGAACGACTCCATGAGTAGTCCATATTCATGCCTCTTTGGGCGATTTCATTCCAGCGGTCACGCTGTGTGAAATAGACGGTTTTTGCGTAATTGATGGAATCGAGCATTTCGTCGGCATTGTAGTTGGAGAATGAAAAACCTGTTCCTGTGTTGTCATACCAGTTGTATGGCTGAACGGTATCACGCAGACCGCCTGTTTCTCTTACGATCGGAACTGTGCCGTAACGCAGGGAAATCAGCTGTGTCAATCCGCACGGCTCAAAGCGTGACGGCATCAGCATTGCATCGGCTGCGGCATAAAGTTTATGCGCTCTGTTGTCAGAATAGTAAATGTTTGCCGATACTCTTTCGGGATATTTGTACTGATAATACTTAAATGTGTTTTCGTACTGCGGCTCGCCGGTGCCGATGACAACAAACTGTGTATGTTCGTCAGTGATTCTCTCGATTGCGTAGTTGACAAGGTCAAGACCCTTCTGATCGGTAAGACGTGAAATGATAGCAAGCATGAATTTATTATCGTCAACGGGAAGACCTAATTCTTCCTGCAATCCTCTCTTGTTGAGAACTTTCTTTTCAGGCATCGTTTCCGCTGTATAATGCTCATAGATCTGGATATCCTGCTCGGGGTTGTAAACATTATAGTCGATACCGTTTACAATACCGCAAAGCGAGTGGTTTTTGTGACGCATCAAACCGTCAAGACCTTCGCCATAATACGGCATCTGAATTTCACCTGCATAGGTATCACTTACGGTTGTTACATAATCCGAGAAAACAATACCTGCTTTGAGCATATTGCCGTCTTTGAAATATTCCATATTTTGTGAGGAGAACACATATTCGGGGAAAGCTGTCAGATAACGGAACAGCTTCAGATCCCAGATACCCTGGAATTTCAGATTGTGGATCGTCATGATCGTTTTGATACCCCAGAAGAAACCGTTGTCCTTGAATACTGTTCTCAGGAACACCGGAACAAGGGAAGCCTGCCAGTCGTGGCAGTGGATGATATCGGGTTTGAAATCAATGACAGGAAGAATGGCAAGAGCCGCCTTGCTGAAATATGTAAATTTTTCGATATCCCATTTTATATCACCGTAGGGGCTGTCACCGCCGAAGTAACCCTCGTTGTCGATAAAATAATACTTAATGCCCTCATATTCATACATCATGATGCCGACATATTTATGCTCCTGAACATGACCGAGATCCATATAAAAGCTTGTAATATACTGGAAATGCTGTCTGTACTCCCATGGAATACACATATATTTCGGAACAACAACACGGACATCAAATTCGTCCTTGTTTATCATTTTCGGCAGTGCACCGACAACATCGGCAAGACCGCCGGTTTTTACAAACGGGTAACATTCTGAAGCTACAAATAATACTTTTCTCATGCTGATCCTCCTGACAAAAATTCGATATGCGAACAATAGAAATAAGCTATCTCTATTATAATCCATTTTTTTGAAATATTCAATACATATTTTTTATAATTTATATAATTTTTGTGTATTATTCTCCCTGTTTTCGACAAAATTTATAATTTATAGATCTATTTACAAAAAGGGGAAAATTTTATATAATATTGAAGTGGATTTTAATGGGAAAGGATTTGTGAGCATGGCATTTAAAAAGAGAGGATATATTGTAGCACAGGTTTCTAAAAAAGCGGAAAACAGTTTACAGCATGGTCATCCTTGGATCTATGATACAGAGGTAACGAATCTTGATGCAGTACCCGAAGATGGTGATATTGTAGATGTAGTAAGCGGCAGGGGACGTTTTATTGGCTCAGGCTTTTACAACAGCAATTCAAAAATACGTATTCGTCTGATTTCACGCAATGCAAACGATAAATTTGATGCGGCATTTTTTGAAAGAAGGATCCGCTATGCGTGGGAATACCGTAAAACTGTCATGGGAAACGACCTTGATTGCTGTCGTGTTATTTTTGGCGAAGCGGATACTTTTCCCGGACTGACTGTGGATAAGTTCCATGATATTCTGGTGACACAGACTTTATCCCTCGGTATTGAAAAGCGGAAAGATATCATTTTCCCTTTGCTTTATAAGGTTCTGAACGAGGACGGGCAGAACATAAGAGGAATATTTGAAAGAAATGATGTCAAAGTCCGTGAACTCGAGGGGATGGAACAGGGAAAAGGATTTTATCCTTTGCAAGGTGTACCCATTCCTGACAATACCGATGTCATAATTGAGGAAAACGGCATAAAATATAATGTCGATTTTCAAAACGGTCAGAAAACGGGATTTTTCCTCGACCAGAAATATAACCGCCTTGCTGTGTCAAAAATTGCAAAGGGCAGAAAAGTACTCGACTGCTTTACCCATACAGGTTCGTTTGCAATGAATGCTGTCATGGGGGAGGCGGAACACGTTTGTGCTGTGGATATCTCTCAGGATGCGATAGATATGGCAAAAAGAAATGCAGAGCTTAACGGAATTGCCGAGAAAATGAGTTTTCAGTGCGAAAACGTATTTGACCTGCTGTCATCCATGAACGGAAAAGAGGGTTATGATTTTATCATTCTGGACCCTCCTGCATTTACAAAGTCGAGAGCGACAGTAAAGAGTGCCATCAGAGGTTATAAGGAAATCAATCTCCGTGCGATGAAGCTTCTTCCGATGGGCGGTTATCTTGCGACTTGTTCGTGTTCACATTTTATGACAGAGGCACTTTTTGAAGAAATGCTCAGAAGTGCGGCACTTGACGCTCATGTAACGCTCAGAAGAATCGAATATCGACAGCAGTCACCTGACCATCCCGTACTGTATAATGTACCCGAAACCGAATATTTGAAATTCTATCTGTTTCAGGTTGTATAAATGATTGGAGTGTGGAGTTACATAACTTCACGCTCTATGATTTTGTCAAAGAATACGATTTGACTATTGAAAAAAAGGTCAAAATATGGTATTTTAAATAATGAATTTTGAAATAAGGAAGGGTAAAAATGGAATACTTGTATTTGTTGGTACTTGCGCTTATTCTTGCGTCCACGAAGATTTTCGGACTGCTTTCCAAAAGAGTGAATATGCCGCAGGTCGTCGGTGCACTTCTGGCAGGCGTTCTGATCGGTCCGTCAGTGCTGAATCTTGTGGGCGCGGATAATTCCGTGCTTGCAGGCGGAGATACACTGTCGTTTATCAATCACACGGCAGAGGTCGGCGTTATCATGCTGATGTTCCTGGCAGGAATCGGCACGGATTTCTCGGAGCTGAAAAAAACAGGTGTCGCTTCATTTGTTATTGCGCTGATTGGTGTTATTGTGCCAATGGCAGGCGGCGGACTCACTTACGGTCTGTTTTACGGCTTTGATTTTACCAATCAGCTGGAGCTGTGCAAAACAATCTTTGTCGGCGTAGTGCTGATGGCTACCTCGGTAAGTATCACGGTAGAAACGCTCAGAGAACTGGGTAAGCTTAAAACCAAAATGGGTACAGCGATACTCGGTGCGGCAATTATCGATGATATTATCGGAATTGTTGTTCTTACACTTGTTACAGGACTTCAGGACCCGAAGGTCAACCCTGTGGAATCGGTAGTCAAGATCGTACTTTTCTTTGTATTTGTGGTTGTTTGTGCAATCGTTGTCAAGCTGTTGTCAAAAATTCCGAGAAAGTTTTATGCCAAAAAGCACAGAATTGTTATTTTTGGTCTTTCATTTGCTTTTGTTTTGTCGTTTTGTGCAGAATACTTTTTTGGGGTTGCGGATATCACAGGCGCTTATTTTGCAGGCTTGATACTGTGTAATTATTCCTCAAACGAATATATTGACGAAAAGGTCAGTATTGCTTCCTTTGCGTTTTTCTCACCCGTGTTTTTTGCAAGTATCGGTATCAAGACCCATGTAACAAGCATGGACAGCACAATTTTATTGTTTACGGTCGTACTTCTTGTGGTTGCGATCCTTTCTAAGGTGATCGGCTGTGGTCTGGGAGCAAAATTCTGTAAATTTAACAATAAAGAAGCACTCGGTATCGGTATCGGCATGGTATCCCGTGGAGAGGTTGCGCTTATCGTTGCACAGAAGGGAAATGAAGCAGGTATTATTGATGCTGCACTGTTTCCGCCGATCGTTGTTGTGGTGATCGTTACAACTATTATTACACCGATTCTTCTGAAAATTGTTCTTGCAGACAAGGATAACGGTGATGAGGAAAAGCCTAAGAACAAAAGCAAAAAAACCAAAGCAGCAACAGCTGCAAAATAAATGAAGAAGCATTAAAAATTTAAAAAACAAAAAGAGAAAGCGGCTACAGTGTTTTGGCTTATTAGTATTGCTGTCATTGAAGACAAAAGCCAAGGGGATACCGTAGCATCATAAACAGACCCATTTCAACAATCGGATTGGGTCTGTTTTTTTTGATTTTCCGCTCAATCACGAAGTAAAAATTTGTACAGTTATAGGCTGTGATTTAAATTGCTTGAAGAAGCGTACAAAGAATAATGCGAAAAGTTTGGTGTATTATATATATGGTTGAATATTATATTTTAAAATGATATAATTGGAAAAAAGATAACGAGGATGTAAAATGGATAATAAAAAAGTTGAAAAGAAGATCGGCGGCGGAAAAATTACAGGAATTATCATAAGAGCGGCAGTGATTACCGGATCTGCTTTTATGATCTATTGGTATCTGGATTCAGGATTTATCGCATTTGGCAGTGTGATGGGGATATTGATTTTTACCGCAACGGCAGGCTGTGCAGTATTTTTAGAGCCTTTGAAACATTTGATTGGAAAAATCAGAAAAACGAAAGCAGGGAAAGCAGCCTTGACGATATTTTTTATTCTTGTCGGATTATTTGTTATATATGCAGGCACAGCATTGGGGTTGATGATATACGGCTCGAAAAATCCCCCGGAGGACAATGCGACCGTGGTAGTTCTGGGATGTCAGGTCAAGGGGACAGTACCGAGCCATACACTCAGAATGCGACTTGATGCGGCTTATGATTATTTAACGGCAAAACCTGAAGCAAAAGCGGTACTTTCCGGCGGCAAGGGGGACAATGAGCATATCAGCGAAGCGGAGTGTATGTACAATTACCTTACCGAAAAGGGAATCTCTCCCGACAGGCTTTACCTTGAAGATCGGTCAACCAACACCAATGAAAATATCAGCTTTTCCGAGGATGTTATCAAAAAGAACGGTTTAAATGAAAATATTGCAATCGTTACAGACTGGTATCATGAATACCGTGCTTCTATCATTTGCAAGCGGCTTGGTTACCACTGCGGAGCAGTCAGTGCAGATACGCCAAGATATCTTACCGCTCATCTTGTCACAAGAGAAATTTTTGCGTTAGCCAATGAAATTATATTCAGATGATTTTTAATCTTCTGCTTTCAAATTCTATAGCAGAAATCTATATATCGGTATAAACAAATTCATAAAGCACCTGAAAATTATTCCTTGACAGTATGTCTGTACAGTGATATAATAATTATGCAAATATTAAAGAAAACTTATCCGGAGTGACTGAGGGAACAGGCCCTATGACGTCCGACAACCTACCCGAAAATCGGGCAAGGTGCCAAATCCTGCGGTCTGACCGAAAGATGAGCAGAAATTATAAAGCCGTCCGGTCTGTCGGGCGGCTTTTTTGACGGATAAAAAATGAAAGGAAATGTAAAACTATGGCTAAATTTTTATTTACCTCCGAGTCGGTGACCGAAGGTCATCCCGATAAGGTGTGTGACCGGATCTCGGATGCGATCCTTGATACGATTTTGGAACAAGACCCTGACGCTCATGTTGCCTGCGAAGTAACTGCAACAACAGGCTTGATTCATGTAATGGGCGAAATAACCACAAGTTGTTATGCGGATATTGATAAGATTGCAAGAGATGCAATCAATGATATCGGATATGACAGCCCTGAATGTGGGTTCAATGGTAATACCTGTGCTGTGATTTCTTCTATCGATTCACAGTCTCCCGATATTTCTATAGGCGTTAATTCCTCCTATGAATATCGAGGTGGAGAAGAGGATCAGCTTAATCTGATTGGCGCAGGCGATCAGGGCATTATGTTCGGCTATGCTTGCGATGAAACGCCTGAACTGATGCCGCTGCCGATCTCTTTGGCGCATAAACTTGCAAAACGTCTTACAGATGTGCGTAAAGATGGAACGCTTTTATATCTCCGCCCTGACGGAAAAACACAGGTCACTGTCGAATATGATGACGGAAAACCGGTAAGAATAGATACGATACTGATTTCTACTCAGCACGCAGAGGAAGTAAGCACCGATACGATTAGGGAGGATTTGAAAAAATATGTGATTAATCCGATTATTCCTTCCGAACTGATAGACGAAAATACAAGAGTGCTTGTTAATCCTACAGGAAGATTTGTTTACGGCGGTCCAGCAGCGGATACGGGACTTACGGGCCGAAAAATCATTGTTGATACCTATGGCGGCTATTCACGTCATGGCGGCGGTGCTTTTTCAGGAAAAGATCCGACAAAGGTAGACAGAAGTGCTGCATACGCAGCAAGGTGGGCGGCTAAAAATATTGTTGCCGCAGGCCTTGCAAAAAAATGCGAAATACAGCTTTCCTATGCAATAGGTGTGGCAAAACCTGTTTCAATCATGGTTGATACTTTCCGAACAGGAACGGTAAGCGACGAAATTCTGTCAAAGGCTGTTGAAAAAGTTTTTGATCTCAGACCTGCCGCAATTATCAGGGATCTTGATTTGAAAAAGCCGATTTACCGCAAGCTTTCCGCTTACGGACATATGGGCAGAGAAGATCTCGGTGTTTCATGGGAGAAAACAAACAAAACAGAAGAATTGATTAATGCTGTAAAAGAATAAAAAATAAAACACTGCCGGAAGTCTTTGATTATTTTAAGAAAAATCCGGCAGTGTCAGTTTTTTATATTAAAATACGGATTTGATATAATTTATAATATAGATTAACATTTATTGCAAAAATGTATTGCAAATTACCTTAAAATAATGTAAAATAATATTTATGTACGGAATGTATATCGTGTCATATGATTTTGGTTAGGTGGTGTGATTATGGATACCGTTGATTACAAAAATCTTCCGGATTCTCTCGAAGCTGAGGAACTTGAGATTTATTTTAACGAATTTCTGAGAAATTATGCTGATAAGCCGAAGGATATTGATGCTTTAAACCAATTGTATGAGCTTGCATACCGTCAGTGGGATACTTATGAAAATATTGCCCCTGAACTTGCCGATCGTCTTGAAAACTATATCATGAGTGCGATAAACTTCGATTCGTATGATATCACCGATATTGTCATCAGTATTGTGGAAAACCTGTCGCTGAAAAATGTATTTAATTATATTACTGACAGCAAAGAGGGTATTGTTAACCCCTCTATCAGAAAACTGATCAATGAAGCCGAGGAGGAATATGCCGATTCTATAGATGATCCGTACAGTGATATTGATGATTGGTTTTAAAATAAAAAAATTAAAAAAGTTTTTAAAAAAAGCTTGACAAATGATAAAAGCTGTAGTATAATTAATATCGTTCTCGGGAAAGAGAAAATTAAATATTGCGGAATTGTGTAACGGTAGCACGACAGACTCTGACTCTGTTTGTTGGGGTTCGAATCCCTATTCCGCAGCCAT
>ONGS01000256.1 GCA_900317395.1 uncultured Eubacteriales bacterium
AAAGCACAGGGCAATATTACTCCTATAGGTCTTGTTGTTTCCGTTGACAGAATGGAAAGAGGCCAGGGCGAAAAGAGTGCCCTGAAAGAAATCGAGGAAAAATATGGGCTGAAAACAACCGCTATTGTTACCATGGCTGAGGTAATCGAACATCTCTACAATAAAGAGTATAACGGCAAAGTCATCATTGATGATAAGCTCAAAGCCGCTATCGATGCATATTACGAGCAATACGGCGCAAAAGAATAAGCAATCCGGAATGAGGAGTGAGGAATGTATGACGTTTCTCAGCCTCATTCTGTATATATAAATAAATGCATTATATGTAAATGCGACGAACGACTTCGCAAATTGTAACCGACAGCTCGCAGGGAGGGAAACAGATGGAATTATACGAAAATGAAGAAAAAATACAGCGTGCGTTGCTGGTAGGAATCGATACAGGCGAATATGATGCGGAAGGCTCTATTGCAGAACTGCACGAACTTGTTGAGAGTGCAGGTGCAGAACCTGTCGCAACGGTTATGCAAAAACGTGACAAACCTGACGGCGCAACTTGTATTGGTTCGGGACGGCTGGAAGAAATACGGGATTTCTGCGCAGAACATGACATTGATTTTATCGTGTTTGATACCGAGCTGACCCCTACTCAGATCAGAAATATCGAGCAGTTTACCGATATACGAACGATAGACCGCACAATGCTGATCCTTGATATATTTGCGATCCGTGCGAGAAGCAATGAGGGTAAGTTACAGGTGGAACTTGCACAGCTCAAATATCTTATGCCCCGTCTTTCAGGTAAAGGCAAAGAAATGTCAAGACTTGGCGGCGGAGTAGGCACAAGAGGCCCCGGTGAAACAAAACTTGAAACCGATAAGCGTCATATCCGCAGGAGAATTGAATCACTGAAAGATGATTTGGAGCATATGACAAATCGCCGTGAACAACTGCGTTCACGACGTAAAAAAGACGGCATTATCACTGTTGCGATTGTCGGCTATACCAACGCAGGAAAATCAACGCTGATGAACACGCTGACCCAGGCAGGAGTTCTTTCCGAGAACAAGCTTTTTGCAACCCTTGACCCTACTTCCCGTGCACTGAAACTGCCTAATGGTGTTTCCGTTATGATGATCGATACGGTTGGACTGGTAAGAAGGCTGCCGCACCACCTTGTCGAAGCATTTAAATCAACGCTGGAAGAAGCCGCTTTAGCAGATATCATACTAAATGTATGCGACGCTTCAAGCGAGGAATACAAACTGCATCTTGACGTTACCAATTCGCTTTTAAGGGAACTTGGCTGTTCCGACAGACCAATCATTAATGTATTCAATAAATGCGATTTGGTAAGCAACCCTCTTGACCTGCCAAACAGAAAAGACAGTGTCCGCATATGTGCAAAAAACGGTTTGGGAATTGAGGAGCTTCTCAGAAGTATTGAAGAAAATCTTCCTGTACGGCTGAAACATTACAACCTGCTTGTTCCTTTTGACAAGGCCTCACTCCTTGCCGTTCTTAGAAAGGCCGGCGCACTCCAAAGCGAAGAATATACAGACAAAGGGATCAAAGCGGATGCAATCGTTGAAGAAGCCTTATGGCATTTAGTGGATGAATACGCTTTATAATTTAAATGGTGTAAAATAATTCCGGGACTTTATGGAGCAACGCCGGCGAGCTGCCGGTATAATTTATTGCAGACTTGACAACCGGTATAAAATAGAGTACAATAAATAAGTAAGTTTTGCCACAGGCAAAGTTCCTGTGGCATTATATGCGCCAATAGCTCAGCAGGATAGAGCGTTCGCCTCCTAAGCGAAAGGTCGGGGGTTCGAATCCCTTTTGGCGCGCCAGCGGCGAGTCGCCGCACCCGATTCGCGTTCGACTTCTGTCGGACGCAATTTTTTTGCCGCGCATAAAGAAATATCCTTTTTGTAGTCTGTTTCCAGTACGTAACCGCACGAGACGATTCGCGTAGTGGCTCCCTGTGGTCGCTCTTTTTTGGGAGTTAAAATCCTTCGCCGCACCCGATTCGCATCCGACTTCTGAAAGATTGATGTATAAACCGGAAATGTTCTTTTGAAAAAGGAATAGCACATTGCTATGAGTATCAGGATGATTGCCATAAGGACTTGTTGTCAAAAATAAAGCCGTATGGCTTTACTCTGTTTGCATAGCGATATGGCAAAAGAATTATTGAATTGTCGTCGACGGGACAGAAATAAAGCGGTACCGGATAACAGTTGAATAATAAAGAGGTGAGAAAAAATGGGTGAAAAATTTCACACAGTAACAGTCAATAACAATTCTTATATAGTTATCAAACTTCTCGGAAAAGGTAAAGGCGGATATTCTTATCTTGCTGAGAGAGACGGTAGGCAATTCGTATTAAAACAAATTCATCACGAGCCCTGCGATTATTACACCTTCGGTAATAAAATTGAAGCAGAGCGCAATGATTATCAGCGCTTGCTAAATGCCGGAATAAGAATTCCAAAGATGATAGATATTGATATTGAGAACGAAAGAATTGTCAAGGAATATATTGAAGGCGATACTATTTTTGATATGGTGAAAAATGGCGTTTCCGTGGAGCAATATCTGACGCAAGTGTGGGAAATGGCAACGCTTGCTAAATCATCAGCTCTTAACATAGATTATTTTCCGACGAATTTTGTCGTACAAAACAGATTACTGTATTATATTGATTATGAGTGCAACAACTATATGGATGAATGGAACCTTGAAAACTGGGGAATCAAGTATTGGTCAAGAACACCTGAGTTTTTAGATTATGTTAAACAACACGGCTAAATTATGATATAAAAGGTTGAACGATTACGGAGTTTTGGAGACAAAATGTATCAATACCTACTTTTTGATTTAGACGGAACATTAACCTATCCGGGAATCGGTATTACTAATTCTGTCACATACGCACTTCATAAGTTCGATATAGATGTCAGTATTATCGAGAATATTTTAAGAAACAAGGAAAAATCTAACAAAACCCCTTACGTTACACTAATCACAGTAATACAAAGTGTGTTTTTTGAGAAAGATCATCAATTTTGTTACAATGATTGCAAATAAAATTCAGAATTGTTTGAGTAATTCAAATATTCCTCTCCTATTCTTCATCATCATATTTTTTCCGAATGTTATTGATATCCTCCATGCACCCACCGCCGTGGTCATCGGGATCACGAAATTCTCCCTTTTCCACCAGACGCAGAAAGGCATCAACTACATCACTTGTCAGCTGTGTGCCGGATACTTGTTTGATAATCGATACGACCTTGTCAAAATTCATCCGATTTCTGTAGGGACGGTTGGAATACATTGCGTCAAAAGTATCGGCTACTGCAATAATCTGTGCTACTCTCGGAATTTCATCTCCTTTTAATCCTCTGGGATATCCCTTGCCGTCAGGACGTTCATGATGTGATCCTGCACCTACTGCCAGTTCCGGCATAACGCTGATGTCTTTCAGTACATTGTAACCAAGTGAGGTATGCGACTTTATGGTCTCAAATTCCTCATCTGTCAGCTTTCCCGGTTTGTTCAGCACTTCTTCAGTAATACCAATTTTTCCGATATCATGCAACAACGCAATATTATAATTTTTTTCCACGGCTTCTTTGTCGTATCCTAACTCCTTGGTCAGCATAGCAGTGTACTTTGCAACACGGAATGAGTGACCGTTCGTGTATTTATCCTTCATATCAACAAACTTTGAAAATGTTGTTACTATTTCCCGAATCAGAAGCTTGTTCTGTTCCTGTTTTTTTACAAGTGCTTCCCAGTCACTGACCCTATGGTAATTATGTGATAGTCCCACAGCAACAAACAGAATCAACACAAGAAAAAGGGCAGAACCGAAAGCAATCTTTATCAAAAAATCCTTTATATTCTCACGCACATCCATCATGGATATATCTGCTCCCACATAACAAACGCAGTTGCCCTTTTCATCAAGTAGAGGATAATATACTGTAAGAACCCATCCGCTTATATCGTTGGATTCTATCGGTTCTATCTCTTCACCAGCAAATAATTTTGACAGATACGGCATGAATGCCTCTTCAAATTCAATGATCTCCCCCGGCTCATACGCCGGTGTATCATCCGTCTCCAGATCAAAGGCAACATGACATCCATCTTCTTTGATTTTTAGCACATACAAATACTCTACTCCAACTGAATTATCACGTATGTTATACAGTATACTTTCTGTTTCCTTATATCCGGGTACATCCGCCCCTCTTGCAATATAGTCATCGACCTTCTTCAATCAATAAATTTAGCCGCCAGTTTAGTGACACCCATAGCAGATTGTATGCGTTCTTCTTTTATTGTATTG
>ONGS01000088.1 GCA_900317395.1 uncultured Eubacteriales bacterium
ACACATCATGAATTATTATTGTATTCTTCCGAAGAGTTTTTCAATTTCATATTTTGTCATGAAGAAATAAATAGGGCGACCGTGGGGGCAGTAACGTATTTCGGGATTTCTTTCAAGAGTCAGGGCAAGGTCAACCAGTTCTTCGGGACCGTTCTTGTTGCCGCCCTTTACTGCCGCACGGCAGGCGGTGTTGGCATAGATCCATTCCATTTTTTCGGACAATACCAGTTTTTTATGCTTGCAGAGATATTCCGCAATTTCCGAAAAAGACTCCGTAATGTCAAGCGTTTCCATCATAATCGGTACAGAACGGATAATGATCGTTCTCTCCCCAAAACTATCAACATCAAATCCTGCTTCCATAAGCATTTCCTTATTTTCCAGAACGACCCTTGCTTCTTCTTTTTCAAGCGTAATTGATACAGGCTCTAAAAGCAGTTGTGCATCTGTGCCTGCTTTTCTCTTTTTGAGTTTTTCATAGATCAGCCGCTCATGTGCTGCGTGTTTATCAATGAACATAAGTCTGTCGCTGCCATATTCAAGAATAATATAGGTAGAAAATGCCTGACCGATAAATCTGACGGGCGTTTCCCTTTCTTCTTCGTCAACGATTCTGACTTCTTCATTACTGATATGTTTTTCTGTAACGGCTATTTCTTCCTTTTCGGAAGGTTTCGGCGATAAATTCAGAACGATCTGCTCATCCTCATCTGAGGGTGTTTGCTCCTCCTGCTTTTCGGTAAAGCTGCCGAATAATTTTGAAAGATCACTTTGCACTACTTCTGTTTGCTGCGGCCTTCTCAGCGGATCATCGATCAGTACCATACTGTCTTTTTCCGTATAAGCAGGCGGCACTGATATTTCAGGCTCTTCCTCGTCTTTTTCTTTGCTTGTTTGACTCGGACGAAAATCAAGCGCACTCGGAAGATCAGAATATGTCCGAGCTGCCTCAGCTGCAATCTGTGATTTCTGCGAGCCGTAGGAAAAACCAAGCTGTGAAGCCTTGTCCGATGGTGACGCAAGCAGTTGAGGACTTGTAATCCTTATATCCTGTTCAGTCGGTTCGGTATTTCTTGTATCGTAAGTCATCACTGCCGAACGGACACCATGATAGACACATTCATAAACAGGCCGTTCGTTGGTAAATCGTACTTCAAGCTTTGCAGGATGAACATTAACATCAAGCATGGAACAATTCATATCCATCAGCAGAACACAGGACGGATATTTTCCCACCATGATACTACCCTTATAAGCCTGCTCCAATGCCGCCATTGCTGTTTTGGAACGTACATATCTTCCGTTGATGTAAAACATCTGCATACTGCGGTTGGCTTTTACCGAAGCTGTCGGTTTTGTCACAAATCCCCTGATACGGATATTATTCTGTGCATACGAAACCGGCACAAGCGAATTAAAAAACTCTCTCCCGAAAACCTGATAAACTGCATCATCCAGTTTTCCGCTTCCCTGCGTTTTGAGTGTCTGCTTACCATCTCGGATCATAGTAAAGCTGATTTCGGGGTGAGAAAGTGCGATTCTGTCAAGCAGAACAGAAATGGCATTTCCCTCACTGACATCCTTTTTCAGAAATTTCATCCGTGCAGGAACATTATAAAATATATCCCTGACGATAAATGTCGTACCCTGCGGACAACCGACAAGTTCAAAGGTCGTTTCCTCGCCGCCCTCCAGTTCATAGCGTGTACCGTCATCTTCTTTCTCACTTTTGGTCAGTATTTCAACCTTTGAGACCGCACAAATAGAAGCCAACGCTTCTCCCCTGAACCCCAAAGTATCGATTGCATCAAGATCATCTTTTTCCGCAATCTTGCTTGTAGCATGACGCAAAAACGCATTTTTGACATCCTCACGCTCAATACCACATCCGTCGTCGGTAACACGCATAAAGGTAGTACCGCCGTTTTGTATCTCGACAGTAATAGCATGTGCTCCTGCATCGATACTGTTTTCAACAAGTTCTTTGATCACAGAGCTGGGACGTTCTATTACCTCACCTGCCGCTATCAGCTCCGCTATATGTTTCGGCAATACGTTTATTGCTGCCATGCATTTTTCCTCCTTTTTAGGGACTATGGATGTAATCTCGTCATAACGCCTGCGTCACTGTACCCTGAATCCTGACCACTAATCACTAACTTTGCCCCGCAATTTTAATCAGTTCAAAAAGAATATTCATAGATTCCATTGGTGTAAGTTTATTGATATCAATTTCTTTCAGACGTTTTTCAACAGGAGATTCGGGCGGAGTAAGTGTCATCTGGTCAGTTTCCACAACTGCTTTCCGCTGTCTTTTCGGCTTAACACTGCCGCTTTCAAGTTCGGCAAGAATTTTTTTCGCCCGTTCTATCACACTATCAGGAAGTCCTGCCAGCTTTGCTACCTCTACACCATAGGATTCATCCGCCGCACCTCTTATAATTCTTCTTAAAAATGTAATATCATCGCCATGCTTGACAGCGGCAATATTATAATTTTTAACGCCCTTGAGCTTATCTTCCAAAACAGTAAGTTCATGGTAATGTGTTGCAAAAAGTGTTTTTGCACCAAGCTTTTTGGTATCCGCTACATATTCAAGTACGGCTCTTGCAATACTCATTCCGTCATAGGTGGATGTTCCTCTGCCGATTTCATCAAGGATCAAAAGGCTGTTTTTTGTTGCCTTTTTCAGAATATACGCCACCTCATTCATTTCCACCATAAAGGTAGACTGACCTGTTGACAGATCATCGGAGGCACCAATCCTGGTAAATACACTGTCAACAACAGAGATTTCCGCACATTTTGCCGGTACAAAACAGCCAATCTGAGCCATCAGCACAATTAATGCTGTCTGGCGCATATAGGTAGATTTACCCGACATATTCGGACCGGTAATAATTGCAACCCTGTCGTCTTTCAGATCAAGTACGGTATCATTCGGTACAAAGCGTGTATCGGTAACAAGCTTTTCTACTACCGGGTGTCTGCCCTCGATAATTTTAATAACTCCATTATTATTCAACACAGGACAGCAGTAGTTATTGTCAAATGCCGCCTGCGCAAACGAAGCAATAACATCCAAAACTGCCGCTGCCGATGCCGTATCGGAGATTCTCTGTGCCGCTGCAGCTACTGTATTCCTTACCTTTTCAAAAATCGCATATTCAAGTTCATTGGCTCTGTCTTTTGCGCCGAGAATACGCCTTTCAAGATTTTTCAGTTCCTCTGTGATATATCGTTCACCGTTTGTCAGCGTCTGCTTTCTGATGTATTCATCGGGAACAAGATTTTTGTAAGAATTAGAGACTTCAATATAATAGCCGAAAACTCTGTTATAGCCGATTTTCAGTTTGGGAATTCCTGTTTTTTCACGCTCCTGTGCTTCTATTTTCGTCAGTAAATTGGAACCGCCCTGCATATCCTCTCTCAGCTCATCAAGCTCTTTGGAACAGCCCTTGCGGATCATACCGCCCTCACGCACAGAAAATGGCGGCTCGTCCTCTATAGAATTATCGATCAGTGCAGTGATATCCTCCAGAAGGTCAAGTCTATCGTGCATTTCTTTCAGAAGTCCGCTTTGGGCAGAAGTAACAGTCTGCTTTATCTGTGGAAGCTTTTTCAATGCCGAACAAAGCGAGCGCAGTTCTCTTGCATTTGCCGAACCGTAAACGATTCGGGTAATGACACGCTGGATATCGAACATACCAACAAGGCTTTCACGCAGTTCTGTGCGCATACGCACATTGTCGTAAAGTTCTGCTACCGCATTCTGCCGCCTTGTGATCCCTGCCAGATTCACAAGCGGCTTTTCCACATAGCTTTTGATCAGTCGTTTACCCATGGAAGTCTTTGTTTTATCCAGAACCGCAAGCAGTGAAGCATCTTTGTTTTTACTGTTAAGCGGCTCAGTCAATTCAAGATTCCGTCTTGTATTGTAATCAAGATGAACATATTGTTCTTCTTCATATATTTCTATTTTCGCAATACGTTCCAGTCCGTTTTTCTGTGTCCTCTGCAAATACAGCAACAAGGCACCCACAGCCGAAACTGTCTGCTGTTTTTCCTCAAGTCCGAGAGATTCCGGACTTTTTCCCTCAAACTGTGCTGCAATTCTTTCACGGGACGTTGCAAAAGAAAAATCTTCATCATCAAGCATATTAACGCATGCACTGAGCTTATCTTTAATAAACGGCGCAAGTGTTTTAAAATTCACCGTATCGCCGCCGATAATCAACTCTCTCGGACTGAATTTCAGAAGCTCGTCTTTAATGGCAGCTTCGGTATCGTCGCTGTCTATGAGAGTTGCAAAAAGCTCGCCTGTGGAAACATCACAGAAAGCCATGCCTGTTTTGTTTTTCTGCGTAAAAACGGAGGAAATAAAATTATTGCTCCCCTCTTCGAGCATACTTTGCTCCATAACCGTTCCGGGAGTAATGACACGAATGACTTCTCGTTTTACCAGCTTTTTTGTTTTGGAGGGGTCTTCGGTCTGCTCACAAATAGCAACCTTGTAGCCTTTGCTGATCAATCTTGCCGCATAGTTTTCATAACTATGAAATGGAACGCCGCACATGGGTGCACGTTCACTAAGACCGCACTCCTTACCTGTCAGCGTAAGCTCGAGCTCTTTTGAAGCTGTTTTGGCGTCATCAAAGAACATTTCATAAAAATCGCCCACTCTGAAAAAAACAATCGCATCCTTATATTCTTCTTTTACGCTTTGATACTGCTGCATCAGCGGCGAAAGCTCCTGCGGCTTCTCCTTCTTCTCTTTTTTCATCCTTTTTATTCAACTCCCAGCATTATCAATTAATAATTAGTGGCATGGGGAAGTTAGTTTCCCCACTTTAGTTTTGTAACAGAAGCGACTTCATACTCCCCCTCGACCCCATCAAAGCGCCTGCGGAGGCTCTCCGCCTTCCCCTCCGGAGAAGCCGACGCAGCTTTGCTGCGACTGATGGGTCACAGAACGATCCGCAGCTACAGAATCCGATTTTAGCGTATATACTCTCCATGCTACTCATTGCACATTGAACATCAGCCGCATCCTCCGCAAGTGCCGCAGCTGCCGGTGCAAGAAGGTGTGTAGTCTGCTGTGTCGGGGTCTTCGCCCTGGGAGCATTGCTGAATGATTGCTGTTATTCTTTTGAAAATGATATCAAAATCATCCTTTGCATCGTTGTAATTCATCATTCTTTCGTTGGTCATAATTTTCGCATAAAGTTTACGCATATCCTTGTTCAGGCTAATCACCTTTGCGGAATCACGTTCTTCTTCTGGTTTTGATGTTTCAAGACTGATTTCATTTCTAACGCTACCGAACTCATTAATAAGCTTCTGAAGCTCCTCATCTTCGTCTGCTGCCTGTTTTGCAAGACTGTATCTTATATATGCTTCTTCCTGCTGGAGCTGTCTGCCAAGTGCTCTTGCAAGTTCTATAATATCTGCCATTGTAAAATCTCTCCTCAAAAATTATTGTTTCAAGTTTAATATACAGAATTTATTTTATCAAATATAAAAGATTCTGTCAAATAAATTTGTGACCGAAAAACCGTGAATCACAATTACTCTACAACTTCATGCATACCGTAAATTAATCTCGGAGATATTTCACACATACATATAATGCAAAACCGCTGACCGATAAACCGGTCAGCGGTTTAAAATCTTTAAACAATCTTTCCTCTTAAGATCCAGTTTCTTGCTTCCGTGATTTCTGCATATTGGAATGTGCCGATAAGTTCGGCAGGTGCATTCAGTTCGACAACAATGTTGTTCTGTGTTCTCGCATTCAGAACGCCCTCTCTTGCCTGCTCCTCAACAAGCACTCGGTAGGTTTTTCCCACCATAGAAGCACATCTTTCGGCAGCAATACTTTCCTGCACTTTGAGAAGTCTGCCCATTCTCTTGGCTTTGTCCTCATGAGTATAGGGGTCGTCAAATTTTGCGGCAGGCGTACCGACACGAGGCGAATAGATAAAGGTAAACAGCGAAGTGAATTTCACTTCCTTGATCAGTTCCAGCGTTTCTTCAAATTCTTCCTCTGTTTCGCCCGGAAAACCAACAATAACATCACTCGTCAAAGAAAGATCCGGAATTTTGCTTTTTGCGTAATTAGCAATTTCAAGATATTTTTCTCTTGTATAGCGGCGGTTCATTTTTTTCAGCACTCTGTCACTTCCGCATTGAAACGGCAAATGAAGGTGATTACAGATATTGTCATTTGCCGCTATGGTATCAATCAGTTTTTTGGAAGCATCCTTCGGGTGCGAGGTCATAAAGCGGACCCAGAAATCCCCCTCGATATCCGCCACACTCTGCAAAAGGGAAGCAAAATCCGTTTCTTCATCCAGCCCCTTACCATAGGAATTGACATTCTGACCAAGAAGCGTAATATCCTTATATCCTGCCTGAACCATAGAACGTGCTTCGGCAAGAACAGAATTCGGTCGGCGACTCCTCTCACGTCCTCTGACATGAGGTACGATACAGTAAGTGCAAAAATTATCACACCCGTACATGATTGGCAGCCAGCCTTTGAAACTACCGTCACGGTGCAGCGGCAACCCCTCATATATTTCACCGTCATCGCTGCCCCGTTCCACAAGCCTTTTTCCGCTTGTCACACAATTATAAATCAACTCAGGGAATTTATGAATGACATGAGTACCAAATACAAGACCTACATATGGAAAGCTTTTATATATTTTTTGTGCAATATGCTCCTGCTCCATCATGCAGCCGCAAAGACCGATCAACAGTGACGGTTTCTTTTTTTTCAGGGTTTTCAATGCGCCCACGTTTCCAAAAACTCTGTCCTCGGCGTGTTCACGGACAGCACAGGTATTGAATATGATAATATCAGCTTCATTATAATCTTCCGTCAGTGCGCAGCCCATTTTTTCAAGCATGCCTTTCAGTTTTTCGCTATCTGCCACATTCTGCTGACAGCCGTAGGTACGAACCGATGCTTTTGGCTGTTTATTACCTGCTCTTATATAAAGGATATCCCTCAGCATATCCGTAAGTTCATCCTGACGTTTCAGTTCCTCTTCTGTAATTTTACTGTCTTTCACGCTTATTCCTCCAAGCTTATAACATTCCCTGTTATCATACCATATTTTTAGACCCTCTTCAAGCCTGACAATAATAATTTTACATTTCATGCATATATTTAATGTAGAACTTAGGTTGGTACATAAAATCAATTAACAATTACCGATATCCAATTGTACAGTTATGATATAAAACTACGGCATGCCATTCATTATTAATTATTTTCGGGGGTGGTCAGGGTGAGGATAGCTTCGGCGGCGCTGATCGGAGCGGCGGTTGCGCAGGACGCATTTGCAGTGTCGGCTTTGTGCGGCAGCTCGGACAGAACAAAACGTATCAGAAGTGCGGTAATTACAGCTTTTACGTTTGGATTTTTTCAGATGATTATGCCTGTTCTCGGATGGAGTATTGGCAAAGTCGGCAGTCATGCTATTGACGGGTTTGATAATTTTATTGCGTTCGGGATACTTGCTTTTCTCGGGTTGAAAATGATAATCGACAGTCGCAAGGGTATCACCGACAGCGAGGGACAGCCACCAAGCATAAAAAAGCTGTTGGCACTGGCATTTGCCACAAGCGTGGATGCTCTTACTGTCGGGATCGTACTACCTGCTTCTGCCGATGTACAGAATTTTCCCGAACTGGTTACGGCTGTTCTGATTATCGGATCGGTCACTTTTATCATTTCCGTTTTTGGTTATCTGCTCGGGCGAAAATTCAACGGGATCAACCCTGCGGCAGCACAAATCATCGGCGGAATCATTCTGATCCTTTTAGGACTGAAATCTTTACTTTTAGGATAATGCACGAAAAAATCACCCCTGTATATTATGATACAGGGGTGATTTTTTGCAGATCAGAAAACACAGACAGTTTTCGGGAAAGCATAAAAAAATCATAGCGGTTTTGCTTGCTGTTATCATTATTTCAGTCATTTTCCTTGAAGCGAAACTGAAACCTGTCATTGCTTCGGCTTCTCTTGTGCAAGCAAAAAGCTTTGCGGTAACGGCGATTAATGAAACAACTGTCAATATTCTTGATGAAATGAACATAACTAATGAAGAGCTTGAAAACGTAACCGTTTCCTCGGACGGAACAGTCAGAGCCATCAGCTCAAATACCATCACAACCAACAAGCTTAAAAATATGATAACCCTGAAAGCACAAGAAGCACTTTCCAACATACAAAACGAAAGAATCGATGTACCACTCGGAACGGTCATTGGCGGAGAGCTTTTAACCGGTAAGGGTCCGTGCATACCGGTTTATATATCCATGTCGGGCACAGTAAGCAGTGACTTTGAAGAAAGCTTTGAAAGCGGCGGCATCAACCAAACCGTTCACAAACTTTCTGTCAAAATCAGTGCCGATATCAACATCATCACCGCCATGACTTCTACCTCCGAAACTGTCACGACCTCTGTTCTTATCGGAGAAACCGTCATCATTGGCGACACCCCTGACGGAATGATATCTATGAACAATGCACAATGATATGCACGGCAGGTTCACAGGCTGATAGGACGTCAATTCTCACTTTCACGTTTCATCAGATTATTCAGCTTTTTCCCGGACACCTTCCTCGAAAGTATCAAATGGGGGATTCACCGTAAAGTTCCATACACCTCATGCTGATTTCTTTTTTTCAGATTTCACAGAATAATTCCTCCCACTGATAAATCTTTAAGGCAACACCATACAGATTCAGTATATTTTTATCTGTATCATTATGTTGATGAGTACTAATCGCAATTGACCGCTTGTCCGCAGTGAAGAGAATAAATATAGCACTGCTTGACAGGCTTGTCAAAAAGCATATTGGCGGCTTCTTTGTAGAGTTTCAGCTGTAGACCGTAAATTTCGGCAAGTTCGGTTGGGTCTTTGACACGGTCTGTTTTATAGTCAACAATGATAAGACCGTCCTCTTCCTCAATAATACAGTCAATCGCACCCTGCAAGATCGATTCCGTCTGCTCGTGAGGTTTTGCAAGTGCTTCGGAAAGTTCGCTGTTTCCCTGCACGGTAAGGTCACCCGCAATGTTGACAGTAAATCGATATTCCTTATAAAGATTTACTGCATTGACCATTTTGTTGAAAAGCGCTGTTTTCGTAAAAGCAATAATATTTTCGGATATAATCAGTTCTGCCTGCTCGGGTGACATGATTTCGTTTTCAACAATACGATTTTTCTCGGATTCAAAGCCGCCTGTTTTATCAATTTCTGTTTTAAGTGCATAAAAATCAGCATATTGCAGAAACGCATGGGTCGCTGTTCCTCTTTCCGTAGGAGAAGCTTTTTCATTCCGCGCAAAATTGGGCTTTGAAGCTGCAATAAATATGTGTGATGATTCTTTATGTGCAAGCATGGAGGCGGATACCTTTGAGGGGATCATCGTACTGATATCAAACCGTTCTTCTTCGGAAAAACGCTTTCTGAGGAACTCTGCAAAATCGGGATCAATTTCCGCCTTTGTTTTTTTCTCTGCACTGCATGAACGGTTTCCTGCATCTCCGACACAGTAATAGTCCCATTGCGGCGCATTTTTGATTGTTGCAAGCTCATCATCAGAACAGCCTGAATCTACAAGCTGTTCTCTTAATATTTTTACGGTATCATTGACAAGGGCACACATAATGATCCAGTCGGAATATGTGGTACAGTTCATCACAGAAGTCGGGTCAAATGTCTGATTTTCTGTCAGCTGACTGCGCCCGCTAATCCTTGCAAGATATTTTGCATATTGCTCTGAAATACCTTCTTCTTTGTTGCTTTCACCTGCATTGACAGTTGAAAGCATGATCAGCTTCTCTTTTGCCCTTGTCATGGCAACATAAAGAACTCTCATCAACTCACTTTTTTCTTCATTCTTATTTGCTTGTTCAATCGCGGAGAACTGAACGGTGTTATAGCGAATCAGCTTATCTGTATCCATTGCCCTGATCCCGATGCCAAGATCGGAATGGAATCTGATTTTTGAAGTGTCAACTTTAAACCGTGAATTGGTATCCGCAAGAATACAGATCGGAAATTCCAGTCCTTTAGAATGGTGGATCGTCATGATACGCACAGCATTGGCAGGAACAACATCCGATACTTTGATACCGCTCTGCGTTTCTTCAAGATATTTGACATGACGGACAAACCCTGTCAGACCACCCGACGTGCCTGCTTCATATTCTGCCGCAAATTGAAGAAGTCTTCTGAGGTTCTGCACACGCAGTCCTCCCCCCGGCATGGCATTCATCACAGAGATAAAACCTGTCTTTTCAAAAAATGCACCAAGAAGCTTATCGATCGGCATTGTAACGGACAAATTTCTGAAATAGCGGAGAATTTCAAGAAAATCTTTGCATTTTTCCGCTATCGGACCGTTATCGCCATATGCAAAACCAAGGATTTTTTTATAATAATTTCTGCCCTTTTCCCCCTTCAGAAGTGCCAGTTCATCGGGTGTAAAGCCGAATACAGGACACATCAAAGAAGCAATCATATCAATATCAGACAAAGGGTTGTTCAATATTTTAAGATATGACAGTGCCGCCCTTACTTCATAACACTCCAGAAGGTCAAATTCCGTATCGGTGCAGGCAGGTATTCCTGCATTTTCCAACGCTTCGGAATAAAAATGCGCCCTGTTTTTCACGGTTCTGAGAAGAATACAGAAATCCTGATATCCTGCCTGTCTCAAAGCACCGTTTTCCGTTACCTGAACACCATCCTCGATCATACGCCTAATCAGTTCTGCGCAATATTTCGCTTCTGTTTGTACTTTTCCGCTATCCTCTTCGTCATCCTCATTTTC
>ONGS01000207.1 GCA_900317395.1 uncultured Eubacteriales bacterium
AATATCTTCAAACGGCCATTCGATTCCGATTTGAGGATCATTGTACATAATACCTGAATCTCCTGCGCCGTAAAAAACTTCACCGCACTTATAGCTGACAATGGAATCTTCTATCACAAGATAACCATGACCGAAGCATTCAGGGATATACAAACTGAGCATATTCTCTCCTGTCAAATCAAAACCCAACCACTTGCCGAAGGTTTCGGAATCGGGTCGCAAATCGACAATCACATCATAGACATGACCGCTGACGCAGCGAACCAATTTAGGCTGCTGCTTGACAAGCTGGAAATGGATAGCGCGAATGACGCCTTTTTTTGAGATGGTGTAAAACACCTCTTTCAGCTCATGGTCAATACCGTTCGCTTTGAAAGTGTCGATGTTGTAGTCTTTGATAAATCCGCCGCGCTCATCGGGTGCATAAAAAGGCTTGATCAAATAAGCGCCATCGAGCTCAAGTGGGGTAAAATCAAATTTTTGGGTCATTTTTCAATCGCCTCCGTTTCTCTCAACCAAACTATCGTTCTTATTACGCCATCGGAAAAACTGACTTCCGGTAAATAACCGCAGTCCTCATTTAACGCTTTTGTGCTAAACACTTCGATCGGCATATTAACACCCGTAAAAGGAACATCGCCGAAATGCAACGCAACATCCGGTGCAACAGCATTTCTAAGTTCATTGATAAACTGCTTCAATGGTTTTGCGTCGCCACTGCCAATCATATACTCGCAAAAAGGCTTGCCATTTTCAGCTACCAGATAAAAAGCCTTTGCAACATCCTCTACATATACGAAATCGTAGTTTTGAGTTGCCGATGTAAACTCGAGCGGTTCACTGTGGATAATCTTACGCAATGTTGTATTGATAAAACGTGGAGACAATTCTCCTATACCATACGCATTTGTAATCATCGGCCAAAGCAGTTCTATCCCCTCAGACGCAGCTACGGACATACATAATGAGTGCGCAATATGCTTACCCATACCATAAATATACGCCATGGACGGTTTATTTTCGCGACGATGGACAGCTGCCTCTACCTCATACTCCATGATGCTTCCCGCGCATACAAATCGTTTGCAGCCACATTGCTTCGCTGTTTTGAGACACTCAACTGTATTAAGCGCGTTTTTCATCTGAAGATTGTAATCCGTTCGCGCAGAACCGGCAGAACCGATCCAAGCAAAGTGAATAAAGGTGTCACAGTTTTCATCTGAAATAGCTTTACGTAGCTCTGCAACATTAAACACATCACATTTTTTATATGTAAGCAAATGATGCTTTTTCAAGCGCAACGGCGACTCTGCTAAATCCAAAGCCACCACCTGTACACCGTAATTTAAAAAACACTTGACCGTATAGCTGCCAACAAACCCGTCGGCACCGGTGATAACTACCTTTTTCATATCGTCACCTTTGTTCTATAAAATGCCGAATCTGCGTTTCCATGCATTTGGATACATCGCCATCCATCAACCAATATTTTGTCCATTCAACGGTTTTTTCTACCGCTGTATCCAAATCCCAGCGCGGACGCCATCCGAATTTGCTTTTGATTTTTGAGCAATCAAGCTTCAAAAAACTCGCTTCATGGGGACCGCCGTCGTGCTGATTTATCCAATTCAGCCCTTCTCCCCAATGCTTTACAAATAAATCGACCAATGCACCGGTTTGAAAGCAATCGCAGTCATCGGGACCGACATTATACCAACCGGCATAAGAACAATCCTCATACTGCTTTGCCGCAATCATCAGGTAAGCGAACAGCGGTTCCAAAATATGCTGATACGGTCTGGTAGAATACGGATTTCTGACGACGATCTTCTGACGATTCATCGCCGCACGCACACAGTCGGGGATGATCCTGTCGTTGGAGAAGTCTCCTCCCCCGATTACATTACCTGCTCTGGCAGTAGAAATCGCGACTTTATCATCACTGAAAAAGCTGTTTTTATAGCAGTGAGTCACCAGCTCAGAACAGGACTTCGAGTTGGAATAGGGATCGAATCCGTCCAGCATTTCATCCTCACGATAACCCCATTCCCATTCGCGATTCAAATACACCTTGTCTGTGGTGACATTCAAAAATGATTTCACACAATCGATCTTTCGGACACAATCAAGTATGTTGACCGTGCCCATCACATTTGTTTGATAGGTATATAAGGGAGCCTTGTAACTATCTCGAACAATCGGCTGTGCGGCTAAATGGAACACAATCTCGGGTTGTGCCTCATCAAAAATACTTTTCAGGCTTTCAAAATCCGAAATGTCGCCAATAAAACTATGAACTATTTTTTCTATACCTGCAAGTTCAAACAACGACGGATTCGTCTGAGGCACAAGCGAATATCCGGTAACATTAGCACCGGCATCAGAGAGTATTTTGCAAAGCCACGAACCTTTAAAACCGGTGTGACCGGTCACAAATACCCGTTTGCCATTATAAAAAGATAAATCGAAAAACATCAGTCTACCCAAACCTTCCAGGGAGCTTGCCCTGACTCCCACAACTTTTCAAGCTGCATTTTTTCTCTCAACGTATCCATGCATTGCCAATAGCCTTTATGGATGTAGCTGTTAAGCTGTCTTTTCGCCACAAGCGCTTCAATTGGTTCTTTTTCAAAAACAATACTATCATCGGCAATATAGTCAAATATATCGGGTTCGAAGATCATGTACCCTATATTGATTAAGTCACCATCCATACTGCTTTTTTCACGGAATGCCGCAATGGTCATATCAGCATTAAGCTGCACAACACCTTTGTTTTGTCCGAAGTTATAAACAGAAATCGTACCGATTTTACCGCTTTCCTGATGGATTTTTCGCAAAGCCCGAATATCAATATCTCCTACAGCATCTCCGTAAGTCAATAAAAACGGCTCATCACCGATATAATCCTTGACTCGCTTAACTCTTCCTCCGGTTTGTGTATATAATCCTGTGTCAACAACAGTAACTCTCCAAGATTCAGCCCGCTTATTATGCACGATCATCTTATTTCCAGTGGTAAAATCAAAGGTAATATCAGAAGTATGAAGGAAGTAATCCGCAAACCATTCTTTTATGACATGCTGCTTATATCCCGCACAAATAACGAATTCCTTGATACTATAAAAAGACAGTTCTTTCATGATATGCCAAAGAATCGGCATTTCACCGATCTCAAGCATGGGTTTTGGTTTGAATTTAGATTCTTC
>ONGS01000087.1 GCA_900317395.1 uncultured Eubacteriales bacterium
AATTCTATGATAAAAGTAATGTTCATCTGCCACGGCAATATTTGTCGCAGTCCGATGGCAGAGTTTGTTTTAAAAGATATGGTAAAAAAACTTAAAATTGCCAATGAATTTGAAATAGCCTCAAGTGCTACCAGCCGAGAGGAAATTATAGGCGGAGTCGGCAATCCGGTGTACCCTCCTGCAAAGCAAGAGCTTGCAAAACACGGCATATCTTGCAGCGGAAAAACAGCTGTTCAGCTCACAAAGAATGATTATGATAAATATGATTTTCTTCTGTGCATGGACAATACCAATTTGCGCAATGCCAAAAGAATCATCGGAAACGATTTTGAAGACAAACTCAGACTTTTACTATCCTTTACAGAGGAAGGCGGAAGTATCGCTGATCCGTGGTATTTTGGGAATTTTGACAGAACTTATGCGGATATCGTCAAAGGCTGCAAGGCGTTTCTTGCATTTTTGGGATACTGAAAAAAACGAAGACCCAAACGAATTGTCATTTCGTCCGAAAGGATATGAACTGAAAAATATTAGAGCAGAGCATGATTTACATTCTGCTGTTTTGGGCAAAGATATTATCTGCACGGATTCGCTTCCAAAAGAGAATCTCCCCCGTTTCAAAGATTATCAGATCACAGCGGAAATTATGAGTAAGGCAAATGAGGGTGCAGTTGTAAATCCCTGTCCGCCGTTTTACAGAGGCGAAGAAGTATCCGAAGATGTCATTAACAGCAAGTATTTTGCCGGATATCAATTCAAACAATATTTGCTGGAAGTACAGTAGGCGGTTCTGATCTACTGCTTGACGGAAGGGTGATTATTTTTCGTTTTTAGTTTTCATTTATTGTTGCTCTTTTGTTTAGATCAAAATATGAGCAAACATATATTTACCTTCCATTCTGATAAAAAAAGATGTATAATAATGATACAAAAAAATTGGAGATGAAAATATGTACAAGGTAATTGAGATCATAGAGCCTGATTTCGGCTGTGAAGGTCTGCCCGACGGCGAAGAACCGACGTGCGAGGTTATTCTCGAATCAGACAGCGGCAAACGTATTACTATAACAGTTCCGGACAAGGAGCTTTATGAAAAAAATATAACAGAAGGTTGTTACATTAATTATACAAGCAGTAGAATATCGAAAATATAATACAATTTGTATTATATTTTTGTATAATTTATTAAAATAATATATTCTGTATAAACACAATGCGAATTTGTAACTTTAAGGGAAGTAAAAGATGGATTTTACCAACAAATATACAAACAACAACGAAGAAAAAATTCTTCTCAGAAAAGTAGCTGATCTTATTCACAGAAGCGAAAAGACATACAGTGTTTTATATTCTCATTTTCTGACACCTGCCGAACAGACTCTGCTTGCAAAGATTGAAGAGTTTTACGGAGTAATTACCTTTGTCGGCGGATATCCCGATGCCGAAAGAAGGCTTTGCAGAGTACAAACGGAAGAATATGCGACTGACGACGGTGCCCCTTACGTTCTCTACAGTATTAGTGCGACCGCACCCAATGCTGACATATCCCACCGTGATGTACTCGGCTCACTGATGGGACTGGGAATCAAACGTGAAATGATCGGAGATATTCTGGCAAGCGGCAGAACTGCGCAGTTTTTCTGTCATAGCTCTGTTGCTGATTATATTGAAACCTGTTTAACGAAAATCGCAAGATACCATATTGATCTAAAAAAATCGTCACTTACCGAAATTTCCGAACCTAAAACAGAAAGTATCACGATCAATATTAGCTCTATGCGCCTTGACTGCATATGTGCGGAATGTTTCAGGCTTTCAAGAACAAAAGCGGCAGAACAAATTAAAAAAGGGCTTGTATCGGTCAACTGGCTTGTATGCGACAATACTTCAAAAGAGTTGAGCGGCGGCGAAAAAATTTCCATGCGTGGCAAAGGCAAGGTAAAATTCGTTGGAATTACCGGCAGAAGCAAAAAAGGACGTCTTTTTGCTGAAGTTCTGAAATACATATAACGGGATCATTTGTGAAAAAGCGTGTACGAACAACCTTCGTACACGCTTTCTGAGTTTTAATTCAATTTTTTCTTTCTGCTGTAGATTCCTCCGGCAATGGCTGCTGCAATCAAAGTAGCGGCAGATGTGCCGAGAAGAATGAGGACTATAGTAAGGGAAGAATTATCGGTTTCTTCTTCGGTTGTGACAACTGCATTGTCATAACCGTAAATTACATAAGCAGGAGCTTCCGAGAATTTACCTTCGGTGTTAGCAGTAGCAGATGAAAAAGCAAGAGAATCAAATTGCTTTTGTTCGGTTTTGTAGCTTTCGCCTTCCTTGCCCTTGATGATATCGGTTTCCAAAATATTACCGCTGTTATCAACATAGATGACATTTACTTCGCCCGAATGAGCTACAACGCCGTTTTCAATCCATACTTCACGATTAACACTGTATTCTGTCGGGTCGTTATTCTTTCCACCATCACTGAATGTAACTTTCATATCCGCAAGGTTGCCTTTATCTTTCAGCGTTACGGTATACCAACCATCACCGAGAGAAGAATCCTTTTTCATTTCCTTGCCGGGGGCTTTTCCGTTGTATTCCTTGCCGTCCTCACCCGAGGTGTAAACATAGGCACATACCTTTTTCCAATCATCCGTATTGCGGTAATGAATCACCAAATCAGCTTTTCCGGCACTCTGATAATAATAATTGACCGTAATATCTCCGTTTGCGATGCCGACAGCATTTGCCGGAAATTTATCGGTATTGACCTTCATGCCGTCTACTTTTTTAATAACTGCGGTATAACCGCTTCCCTCACGAACTTTTGTAACAGAAGCATCGGCAACTTTTCTTTCAGATGTCCCGAAATTGTCGTCGCCCTCCTGAAGGTAATTAACCGTCAGTTCATAAATATTGCCGTCAAACTTACTGTAGTTATAAGTTATGTTCTGTTCTTCCTTAGTAAATTTTCCCTTTTCTTTCCCTTCTGTATTAACATAATCGTATTCAATGTCAAAAGCATCGCTTCTGATTGCAGTAAAACCATCTCCTTCACTGCCTTTGATCACCTGTGACTGCAAAACCTTTCCGCTTGAATCTTTATATTCAATGTTGACAGTACATTTATCGGATGTCAATTTCAACTTGTCAAAACTTTCCTTATCGGCAAGGATCATTGCACTGTGAGGTGCAACAGTTACCTTGTTTCCGCTTATTGTACCAAGCCCTTTCAGTCCTGCCTGTGTACCGTCCGCAATAATCTCCCACTTTTCGGGAAGCGAGCCGCCGTCAGAGGTCAGCGTAACATCCTTTGCGCTGTCCGTTGCATTAAACACAACTGCAACATCTGACCATTCTTTGCCCTTTGTCAGCGTGTTTTCCAGCGTGTACGCCACAACACCCTTATCTGCGTCCGAAAAGGCAATTTTTTCGGCAGACGTTTTTGTCGGATCTCTGAAAGGCTTGTAATTTTTGCGTATTTCGATCAGTCCCTGGTAGTAGGAATTTAAATCGGCATACTGAACAAGAGAATTCCAATCAAGACTGTTAATGCTGTCGGGAGAAACATAGCTGTTTTCATCGCCGTATTTGGTTCTGGCAAATTCCTCTCCTGCCTGCATAAAACTAATTCCCTGAGAAGTAAGCGTTATCGCAGCAGAAAGCTTATTCAATGCAATGACATCTTCATCTCTCTTGTTAAAGTTTTCATTGTTTTTAGTGGACATCAGCAGCTTGTCATAAAGTGTATAGTTATCGTGTGCGGAAATGTAGGTAACAGACTGTGACGACTGTTTCAGCCCCGCAGAAGCATCCAGCGTATTAGCAGTAATGCAGCTTTTCAAAGTACCTTCTCCGCTTGCAGTCTGAACAAAACCGCCCTCCTTCACGTTAAACACATGACCCTTGACAGCATCACGGAACGTATCGTTAAATACGCCAATTCTGTCATTCAGCAGCTTTACATTGTCTTTGGTTGCTGTTGTTGCCTCGGTAGTCACTGCACCGCCTGTCCACGGTTCGCCGTACATGATAATTTTTTTACCATTCTTCACCTTTGTATCGAGAGCCGATCGAATCTCATTCATGGTATCAACGTCATGCACACCCATTAGATCAAATCGGAAGCCATCGATATGGTATTCATTCGCCCAGTAGAGCACGGAATCAATCATATATTTTCTGTACATCAGATGTTCGCTTGCGGTTTCGTTACCGCAGCCCGAACCGTCCGAGAAAGAGCCGTCATCTTTCAAGCGGAAATAATATCCCGGAACGGTATTTTCAAACCAGCTGCCTTTTGCAGTAAAGGTGTGATTGTATACAACATCCATAATAACGCCGATTCCTGCATCATGCAGTGCTTTAACCATCTGCTTGAATTCATTGATTCTGACATTTCCGTCATAAGGGTTTGTTGAATACGAACCTTCGGGAACATTATAGTTTTTCGGATCGTAACCCCAGTTATATTCTTCGGTATCTTCTCGTGATTCATCAACCGTTGCATAGTCATACACCGGCATCAGCTGTACATGAGTAACACCAAGCTTTTTCAGATAATCTATACAGGTAGAAACATCGCCCTTGCCGTCAATTGTCGTACCGTTTTCTGTAAAAGCAAGATATTTGCCCTTATGTTCATCCGAAACGCCCGAAACCTGATTTTTAGAAAAATCTCTGACATGAATTTCCCAGACAACGGCATCCGTCGGGTCGTCATAAAGCACATGACTGTCTTTGTCCCAGTCCTTCGGGTCGGTGGAATCCAAATCAACAATCATACTTCTGTTACCGTTTACGCCTGCCGCTTTTGCATAAACATCGGCTGTTTCAGTCGTAACACCATCAATGGTGACAAGGTATGTATAATACAGATTTTTCTTGTCTCCGGTAAGTTTCACGGACCACACGCCCTTATCGCCCTTTTTCATCGGCGTTGTTGAAATATCCGCAGCCCCTTCTTCCTCCGAGCTTCCTGTCGCATAAAGCTTGACCGCCACTCTTGAGGCTGTCGGCGCCCATACTTTAAAGGTAGTAGCCTTTTTTGTATACACAGCTCCCAAATCATCTCCGCTGTATGCCTGAGCATCCAGTTTATGATAATATTTTGTTTCTTTTTCAGTATTTTTTACAGCTTCTGTAGCCATAATATTTCCTCCTAACAGCATTGTGATAGCAAGCATACAGCTGAATATCCTTTTCAACTTCAGCAAGGTTATCCCTCCAAACTATTGCTTATAAATCATTTTTATTCTACCATATTTAATAGCTTTTTTACAATAGATTTTATCGAATTTATTAACTCTTTGTTAAAAAAATTTTAACAAAGAGCTTGTCGTCAATTCTATTGGAGATTAGTATAATACGAAAGCCACTTCATAGCATGTTTGTCTACAAATCAATAAAGAAAAAGCATCACTCCTGATTCCTCATAAAAACGACAGGGAACGATACTTCATACAGTATCACTCCCTGTCAAAAGATTTCATTTATTTTTTCTTTTCTGCTTTTTTGCTGTTTTTGATGTTGATTTTCATAGGAATGTGGAACTTGATTTTCTTGCCTGAATTGTGTTTGGCACTGTGAACACGAGGTTTGGGTTTTGCACCACGGTCATATTTTTCATGGGGTATTTTTTTCTTGCGTAGGCGCATAAAAACATATCTTCTGATCAGCGTATACAGAACCGAGGTAACGGCAGCACTGACAAGAAGTCCGACAATTCCGAAGAAGTTACTAAAGATAACGATAGCGGAGATCAGGATGATTGGCGGCAAGCCGACATTGTTTCCCACAACTCTGGGGTAGATCAGGTTGCCCTCTATCTGCTGCAAGCATACCATAAATACAAGGAACCACACTGCCTGCATCGGATCGGAGGTCAGCAGGAACAGTGCACCGATTCCTGCGCCGATATAAACACCGAACATCGGTATCCATGAAAGGATCGCCACCATGACACCTACCAGTGCAGCATACGGAAAACCTAATATGGTCATACCTAAAGCAGTAAGGCTGCCAAGGATCACACATTCCATCATCTGACCTGTTATACAGTTATAAAAAGATTTGTTTGTCAGAACACCTACTTCAACAATAAAATCAGCAGTTCTCATTGGCAGAATAGCGTAAAGAAACTTTTTCAAACCGGTAGATATTTTTTCCTTATTCATCAGCGTGTATACTGACAAAACAATTCCAAGGAAGATATTCACCGCAACATTCAGAACAGATGAAAGCATACCCATCGCATAGCCTACAATGCCCGCCGCATCATTCTGCAAAAAGCTCGTAACGTAATTAGTCACAACCTTCCAGTCAATATCCACATTATTGACAATTTTCTTGACATAGTCGTTTTCCTCACTGAGTTCCGTAATTCGATTGCTAAGATTTTCTATCGCACTCGGCACAGCCTTGGCAAGCGTGTTAAGACTTCGTCCGATTTCAGGGATAATGATAATCAGAAATGCTACTATTACTGCAATAAAAATCAGCATGGATAAGGTAAGTGCTACAGGTCTTCTTGCCTTTTCCAGAACAGGATGTATTTCTTTTCCGTTTTTTGGGCGGAACAGCCGCTTTTCTATCGCTTTCAGCGGAACATTCAAAAACAATGTACAGCACATTGCTATCACAAACGGCATCATTACATGGAAAAGCCACTGCAGAAAATTGAATACAACATCCATATTCTGCAAGCCGAGATAAAATAATATCAGCACTGCACCGACAAACAATAATTTTTCAATATTTTTTCGATCCATTTTCATAGCAACATCTCCGAAATATTTACTCTTGCTGGGTACATAACCCTATTCGCCAGCTCCTATTCTCTCTTCACAACACGTTCCTCCGCCGAGGAGAATATCTCCGTCATAGCACACAAGCGCCTGACCGTAGGTAATTGCTCTTTGCGGCTTGTCAAAAACAACTTTTATATTACCATTTTCAAGCGGATAAAGCGTTGCAGGTTGTTCTTTCTGGTTATATCGCACTCTTGCGCTGACTCTGAGCGGTTCTGTGGGGCGGTCGATTGATACCCAATTGACATCATAGGCATAGGCGGTATCAGTAAAAAGATCGTCATTACTGCCAAGCGTTACCGTATTGTTTTCAATATCTTTTGAAACGACATAAGCAGGTACCCCCAAAGCAATTCCCAAACCCTTGCGCTGACCAACGGTATAGCGTATAATTCCGTTATGCTTGCCCAGAACATTACCATCCTTATCGATAAAATCTCCCTCGGGAAATTTTTCGCCCGTATAGCCTTCTATAAATTTCGCATAATCACCGTCAGGAACAAAGCAGATATCCTGACTGTCGGGCTTATTAGCGTTGATTAGTCCATATTTTTCGGCAAGCTCCCTTGTCTGAGGCTTGGTAAGCTCACCTATGGGGAAAAGTGTTTTTGCAAGCTGATACTGTGTCATTCCGTACAATACATAGCTCTGATCCTTTGAAGGATCGATTCCTTTGAGAAGAATATACCTTCCGCTTTTTTCATCATATCTTCTTCTGACATAATGCCCTGTTGCAATATAATCCTGCTCCAGAAGCTCCGCTCTTTTCAGAAGTGCATCAAACTTGATAAAACGGTTGCAGTCAATACATGGATTCGGTGTCAAACCATTGATATAGGAATTGTTGAATTTATCAATCACACATTCCTTGAATCGATCTCCGAAATTATATACATAAAAATCAATATCAAGCTTATTGGCAACTCGCCTTGCGTCCTCCACATCTTCAAGAGAACAGCAGGTTTTGCTCCTGTCAAGCTGAATATCCTCATTGGTAAAAAGCCTGAGCGTAACGCCTGTCACCTTATAATTTTCCTTTAATATTGCCGCCGCCGCCGAGCTGTCCACCCCGCCGCTCATGGCAACCATTACTTTTTCCACTTTTCTTCACCCCTCCGTTATTCAATATCCGGACTTTGATCCGACCATTCTGAATCTTCGCAAAAACTAAAACTCCTACGCCGCAATTTTAAATTAGTGTTTACATATTTCTCTATTATAAAAATTACTACTGATTGTAAGTTTGATTATCGTACTTCAAATTATTAATTACCTGCACATTAGTATGGTGCCACTTATCTCCGGGAAGAAAGCTTTCCTCAACTTCTGTTTTACCATTATCAATGCAAACAGTATACCTCGTGTCAACATAGGCATTACTGCTGACATATTTTGATTCGGCACTGCTGATTTCCGTTCCGACATACTCAATCAGCTCTACAGCCTCATCTGTTGACATAGCTGTCAAATCCAGTTTTTCACCGATTGTTTCTTTTACAATCTCCTTTTTTATTTGTACCCAGAAATCATCCGTAACAATTGTATCATGACCCCCAAAAGGTACAACCTGCATCGGTCCTTTGTGAGGTCCTTCATAATAATACGCCGTAACAGTAATATCAGGTCTTACAGACGGGGTAAAAAAATATGCTGTTTCACTCGGTTCACCGCCGGGGCTTTTTTCATAACCTGTATAAACAAAATCAGATCTGTAAATACGTTCCAGCTGATGATGAATATGGTTACTGTCCGATTCCTCTTTAGTCTTGCCGTTAAATGCAGAATAAATCACTACTCCGCTTAACAATAAAGCCAATATTGACAACAGCAACCACAATCTTCTGTGCCGTTTGATTATATACCGCCTTACCATAAACGATCACCTGCCTGTTATATCAATAATTGATCAGGTCGTAAGGGGTCAGCATCCCCAGTATTCTTCCCTTTGATGAACCATTATCGGTAATAAACACCGCCGCAAGTCTTTTGGAATTTCTGCTTTTGCGCTCAAATTCACTGCGTACATCATAAATCGTACTTTCCCTGCCGACAAACCGAAATCGTTCTGTGCTGTGTCTGTCCGGCGGAAGAAGTTCGGAAAAATCCCCGATGATCATATCATCGCTAATTCCTGTCATGCCGTTCAGCAGTGCATATGTAAAAACTGTACTGACACTGAAAACGCCCACACATTCGCCGCTCTCTATCACCGGAACATGAGAAAAGCCCTGACGCTCCATTTTTTTCATCACGGTCTGTACTTTCTGTGACAATGTTGTTTTCAGTATATCCGCATACATTGTTGCGCAGTCCAGTGCAAGCGGCGGACGGCGGACATATTCCGCCACTTCGTCAAGGAATTTGACCATTGCCTCCGACGGCTGAATAATTCTCTCGCCGTCAAATTCGGAATGGTGGGAAAGAAAATTCCGTATCTCTCTGCATAAATTCAATTTATCCCGATACGGCTTGCTTTCCTTATCGTTAATAAATCGAACAATAGGACTGCCAAAGGATTTTTCGTCAGCATTGTACTTTTTATTCAGCTCCTCTTCCAGAAGTCTGTATTTATTCAGAAATTCATCCGCTCTGTCCAATTCCCCGACTGACGTAATAATCACCCTTCCACACTGTATTTTTCTGCGATATATTCGTCATAAGAACGTGTGATATCCTTGATACCATTCTTTTCAATAACAATAATTCTGTTGGCCACAGTAGAAATAAATTCGTGGTCGTGGGAAGTAAAAAGTACGACTCCCTTGAAATTCTGCAAGCCTTTGTTTACTGCCGTAATCGATTCAAGATCAAGATGGTTCGTCGGCTGGTCAAGCACAAGCACATTTGCGCCGAACATCATCATTCTTGACAGCATACACCTTACTTTTTCGCCGCCCGAAAGAACTTTTACTGCCTTGAATACATCATCACCCGAGAATAACATTCTACCGAGAAAGCCACGCAGGTATGTATCTGTGTTATCATTTCCTCTTACATACTGACGAAGCCAATCAATAATGGTCATGTCGTTGCCCTCAAAAAATTCTGTGTTATCCTTCGGGAAATACGACTGTGTAGTTGTACCGCCCCATTTGAATTCACCCTCGTCGGGTTCAAGATTTCCCATCAGAATTTCAAAAAGGGTTGTTACGGCAATTTCATTGTCGCAAAGAAAGGCTACCTTATCGGTACGCTCTATTCTGAACGATACATTGTCAAGCACTTTTTCTCCGTCAACTGTTTTGGAAAGGTTCTCAACATACAATACTTCCTTGCCGACTTCTCTGTCGGGAGTAAAGCCGACAAACGGATAACGGCGTGAGGAAGCCGGCATTTCTTCCACAGTAAGCTTATCGAGAAGCTTTCTTCTGGAGGTAGCCTGCTTTGATTTGGATTTATTCGCCGAGAAACGCTGAACAAAGGTTTGCAGTTCCTTGATTTTTTCCTCAGTCTTTTTGTTCTGTTGTTTAATCATGGACTGGATCAGCTGGCTTGATTCATACCAGAATTCATAGTTGCCGACATACAGTTTAATTTTATTATAATCGATATCCACCATATGTGTACAAACCGTGTTCAGAAAATGACGGTCATGCGATACCACGATTACCGTACCTTGATAATCCAGAATAAAATCCTCCAACCATGCAATTGCCTTGATATCAAGGTTGTTGGTAGGCTCGTCGAGAAGAATGATGTCGGGGTTGCCAAAAAGTGCCTGTGCAAGCAGTACTTTTACCTTTTCATTACCTGTCAGACTGCTCATCTGCGAATAAAGAATATTCTCCGTAAGCCCCAGACCCTGAATCAGCTTTGAAGCGTCGCTTTCTGCCTCCCAGCCGTTGAGTTCGGCGAATTCCGCTTCAAGCTCGGAAGCACGAATACCGTCCTCATCAGAAAAGTCCTCTTTCATATAGATAGCATCCTTTTCCTTCATAATATCATACAGCTTTTTGTTGCCATAAATCACCGTATCTAAAACAGTGTAGCTGTCAAAAGCAAAATGATCCTGTTTCAGTACTGATAATCTTGTATTTTCGGGGATAATCACCTCGCCCTTTGTCGGTTCAAGGTCACCTGAAAGCACCTTTAAAAAAGTTGACTTTCCTGCGCCATTTGCACCGATAATACCATAACAGTTATTGTCGGTCAGTTTCAGGTTCACATCCGAAAACAGCGGCGTTCCACTGAAATTCACAGATACATTGCTTACAGTTATCATAATCTCTTTCTCCCTTTTTCTCTATGATCCTTAATTATATTGTGAGTTATTCATTACTAATTTAAGCTAAACACATACCACTCAATTATGAATTATAAAAGTTGTTCCAGTCAAATTCACGGAGACGGCCGTAATTTTGTAATTCGGGATAGTCCCATTGTCTCAACACCTCATAGGCGGCAATGGCAGCCGAATTTGACAGATTCAGACTTCGTGCCTGACCGATCATCGGTATGCGTACGGTGGTCTGTGGATTCTCATGTAGAAGCCATTCAGGCAGACCTTTGGTTTCCTTTCCAAATACGATGTAACATTTGTCAGGGTATTCGATATCGGTATATTTTCTGGGGGCTTTGGTAGAAAAATAATAATATTTTCCTCCCTTTGTTTTCTCAAAGAAATCTTCCAGATTTTCATAATAGGTCAAGTCAAGAAAATGCCAGTAATCAAGACCCGAACGCTTCAGATGTTTATCTGTGGGCGTAAATCCCATCGGTTTTACTATATGTAACCTTGCGCCCGTAGCCGCACAGGTGCGGGCAATATTCCCCGTATTTTGTGGTATTTCAGGCTCAACAAGGACAATATTCAGTTCTGCCATTTTTCCTCTCCAATTCCTGTATATTGTGAAAGGAGAAAACTCGATAAAGCTTTCTCCTGTTTTGTTTTATTCACTTAATAGCTCAGATATATTGATTGCCGGTTCTCCGCCGTAAATATTTACAGGCACATCGTCTGTAAATTTGTATTGATTCACTGTATAGTTATCATCTAACAAATATACTGCGCCGCATTACTTGATGCAATTTCAATAATGAAATCAGGTGTGCCACTGAAGCCTGTTCTGGTAATTTTATTTTTGTCATAAATGACACCATATATCAGCTCCGCTCTTGTTCCTTCCGGCAGTGCATAATATTCCTCAATTGTCTTTTTTCTAACTCTACAACCTCGGACATCATTACACTCTCCTTTCAGACAGCAAATCAGAACTTCCTGAATCGGTTGTATCTTTTGCTGAGCAATGTTTCTGTGTCAAAGGCTCCAAGCTTATCAAAGGTCTGTGCAATCAGACTTTTAAAGCTGTCAAACACAACACTGTCTACATTTTTCGGCTCTCTGATAATTCGCTCTATCACACCGAGTTTAAATAGATCCTGTGAAGTCAGCTTCAGGCATTCGGATGCCTCTGCTGTTTTGCTCGGATCTTTCCACAATATACTTGCGCATCCCTCGGGAGAAATAACAGAATATATGGCATTTTCCAGCATCCACACTTCATCCGCAACCGCAAGCGCCAATGCGCCGCCACTGCCACCTTCACCGATAAACACAGATAAAATCGGCGTTTTCAGCGTCATCATTTCCATCAGGTTTTCGGCGATTGCCTGACCCTGACCTCGCTCCTCCGCTCCGATTCCGCAGTAGGCACCTGACGTGTCCACAAAGCATAATACCGGGCGATGAAATTTTTCTGCCTGCTTCATCAGTCTGAGTGCCTTTCTGTATCCCTCGGGATGAGCAGAACCAAAATTCCTATCCATTCTCTCGTTAAGGTTGCGGCCTTTTTCAAGTCCGATGACCGTAACAGTTTTGCCGTCAATTTCGGCAATACCGCCAATTACAGCCTTATCATCCGCAAAACGTCTATCGCCATGCAGTTCAATAAAACTGTCACCAAATATTCTTGTAATATAATCAACGGTCGTCGGGCGGTCGTTCGCTCTTGCCGCAGTTACGCTGTCATATGCGCTCATCTGTTTCGCCCTCCTCCGCTTTTACTTTTTTTGCACCGTGCAGTTTCAGAAGTTTTGAAAGTGTATCTTTCATTTCACTTCTCGGTACAACGGCATCGATAAATCCTTTTTCAAGAAGGAACTCCGCAGACTGAAAATCCTTAGGCAGTTTTTGTCTGATGGTCTGCTCAATTACTCTCGGGCCTGCAAATGCAATCAGTGCTTTCGGCTCGGCAAGGATAATATCTCCCTCCATTGCAAAACTTGCGGTAACACCGCCAGTGGTCGGGTCTGTCAAAACAGTGATATACAGGAGCCCTGCATCGCTGTGAAGCTTAACTGCGCCGCTTGTTTTCGCCATCTGCATCAGGGAAAGGATTCCCTCCTGCATCCTCGCACCGCCTGAAACTGTAAATACCACAATAGGCATTTGGTGCTCTGTGGCATATTCAAACGCTCTTGTAATCTTTTCTCCCGTCACTGTTCCCATAGAACCCATCATGAACTGAGAATTCATCACTGCAAGAACGGTTTCATATCCCCCGATTTTTGCGGTACCCGTAATGACAGATTCATTTTCGCCACTGTTCAGCTTGGCATTTTTGAGTTTCCTTGTATAATCCGGAAAATCAATAATATTGGTTGAGGTAAGCTCTGCATCAAATTCCACAAAGCTACCCTCATCCACTGTTATTTCTATGCGCTGTCTTGCGCCGATACGGAAATGATAACCGCACTTAGGGCAAACCTTGTAATTTTCGCCTAAGTCGGCGGAAAGAACAGGATTTTTGCAGACAGGGCATTTTACCCAGAGTTCATCAGGTATATAAGGACGATTCTCAATCGATTCCCCCTGATTTTCAAGCTCGTTTTTCGGTTTTAAAAAGTTAAAAAAATCTGCTGTATTCAATGCTGCACCTAACCTATCTCCGCATTGACCGACCGCCGTATGCGGTCATGTGCGGTTTATCTGATACGGCGAAATCATTCCTCACCGTTTTCACTTTCCAAACGTTGCCGTCTTTCTTCCATAAAGCTTGTTGTATATTCACCCGAAACAAAATCAGGGTCGGACAAAATATCGATATGCAGATCTCTGTTGTGTTTAATGCCGTTTACGGTCAGCTCGCTGAGTGCCATTTTCATCTTGCGTATAGCCAACTCACGGGAGCGTGCCTGAACGATCAGCTTACCTATCATCGAATCATAATAAGGCGGAACGGTATAATCCTGGTAAATTGCCGTATCGAAACGAACATTCGGACCGCCCGGGATATGTATGAAACCGATTTTTCCGCAACTGGGACGAAAATTATTTTCAGCGTCCTCTGCATTGATCCTGCATTCTATCGCATTTCCGTGCATAAATACCTTGTCCTGCGTTACAGTTAGTTTTGCGCCAGAGGCAATTCTTATCTGCCATTGAACGATATCAATTCCAATCACCATTTCTGTTACGGCGTGTTCCACCTGCAAACGGGTATTCATTTCCATAAAATAGAAATTCTTGTCCTTATCAAGCAGGAACTCTACCGTTCCCGCATTTTCATAACCAACTGCCTTGGCTGCCTTTGCTGCTGCCTCCATCATTTTCCTTCTGATATCGGGCGTAATGGCAGGTGACGGACTTTCTTCTATCAGCTTCTGATTTTTTCTCTGAACGGAACATTCACGCTCACCGAGACATACCACATTTCCATACTTATCGCAAAGAAGCTGCATTTCAACGTGTTTAACTGGCGACAAATATTTTTCCATATATACCGCACCGTCACCGAATGCACTCTGTGCTTCCGCTTTGGCAGAAAGAAAAGCATTATCAAATTCCTCAATGCTGTCCACACGGCGGATACCTCTTCCACCGCCACCGCTTCTTGCCTTGACAAGCAGCGGAAATCCTATTTCCTCTGCCTTAGCTCTTGCTTCATCGATATCATCTATTATATCGCTGCCGGGCGTAATCGGAACGCCTGCCAGCTTCATTGTTCTTCTTGCTTCGTCTTTATCGCCGAGTCTTTCAATCATTTCTGCACTCGGACCGATAAACTCTATGTTGCACTTCTTACAGAGTGCTACAAATTTTGAATTTTCGGACAGAAGTCCATATCCGGGATGCACTGCCTGTGCGCCCGACACAACAGCAACCTCAAGAATTGCCGCCATATTCAAATAGCTGTCCGCTACCTGCGGTCCTCCAATGCAGTAGCTTTCGTCAGCCATTCTGACATGAAGCGCATCCTTATCCGCCTGCGAATATACCGCAACAGTAGAAATACCCATTTCACGGCAGGCACGAATAATTCTTACAGCTATTTCACCACGGTTAGCAATCAGTATTTTTGAAAACACTCGATCACTCCCCCCCTCGTTCAAATTAAAAATTGAAAATGTAAAATGGAAAATTATTGTGCGCTTTCTCTTGGTACAAGTGCAAAGGAAAATTCTGCTGATACGCTAAGTTTTCCATTAACATAGCCCTTGCCCTTAACAAAATAAAAGTTACGTTTTTGTCCTGTCAGTTCGCATTTAATTTCGAGAGTATCACCGGGCAGAACTTTATTTCTGAATTTTGCTTTTTCGATCCCTGTAAAATAAGGGATACTTTCCGCAGAGACTTCTGAAATGATCACTGCACTTGCCTGTGCCATCATTTCGCAGAGAATTACACCGGGAACAACGGGATTTCCGGGAAAATGTCCGTCAAGAAACCATTCGTCGCCCTTAATGTATTTTTTACCCTCGCAGGTCGTTTCGCCTGTTTTGGTTGCTTCATCGATCAGAAGCATAGAATTTCTGTGAGGGATCACCTGCATAATTTCTTCTTTATTCATAGCTTTCCACCTGCTTGTTATTTAATTCTGAACAAAGGCTGACCGTATTCGACAACCTGTCCGTTTTCCACACATACCTCAGTAATCACACCGCTCTTTTCCGCTGTAACCTCATTCATCAGCTTCATTGCTTCAATCAGGCATAATACATCACCTTTGTTGACACTGCTGCCGACAGAAACATACGGCTCACTGTCCGGTGACGGTGCTGCATAGAACACACCCACCATAGGAGATTCCACAGGAGTTCCCTCTGTTGTCGGAGCAGAGGCAACTGTTTCTTCCGTAATAATTTCCACTGTCGGTGACGGAACAGTTTTTGTTTCCGTCTCTGCTGCGTATTCTGCTGCAACGACTGTCGGTTTGGCTGTTTTCTGACGTATGCTGAGAAGTTCACCGTTGTCGGTCTGTATATCAATCGCTGTTGCCTTTGATTTATCAAAAGCAGCAAGAAGCTCTTTGATCTCTTCAATACTATACATTGGTTTACCCACCTTATTATATATTGTTCTAAGTGTAAATCACGGTTAGTTTATTTTATCGCCTTAAGAGCAATGCAGGCATTGTGACCACCAAAGCCAAATGTAGTGGAAAGTGCCAGATCCGCCTGTACCTGTACAGCCTTATTCGGTGTATAATCAAGATCACATTCAGGGTCAGGTACCTGATAATTCACTGTTGGCGGAATGATACCGTCTTTCAGAGCCAGTGTTGCTGCAATCGCTTCAACAGCACCTGTTGCACCGAGCATATGACCGGTCATAGATTTTGTCGAGCTGATATGTGCCTTATATGCTCTTTCACCGAGAACCTCTTTAAAGGCCTTTGTTTCCCCGGCATCATTCAGGCTTGTTGATGTACCATGCGCATTAATATACAATTCTTCCGTACCCTCATAGCCTGCTTCTTCCAGTGCAAGTCTGACGCATCTCGCAGCACCCACACCTTCGGGATCGGGCGCTGTAATATGGTGCGCATCACAGGTATTGCCATAACCTACGATTTCAGCATAAATTTTAGCACCTCTTGCTTTTGCATGTTCATACTCTTCAAGAATGAGAACACCTGCACCCTCGCCCATTACAAAGCCTGATCTTTCCTTATCGAAAGGAATAGAGGCTCTTTTGGGATCATCAGATAGTGTCAATGCTTTACAGCTTGTAAAGCCCTTAACAGCAAGCGGCGTAATGGTTGCTTCTGCACCGCCTGCAATAATCGCATCTGCCTGTCCGTATTTAATAGCACGGAATGCTTCACCAAGTGCATGGGTAGATGTTGAACAAGCTGTCACAACAGGCAAGCACGGACCTTTTGCCTTAAATCTGATTGCTACATTACCTGCCGCAATATTGCCAATCATCATCGGGATAAAGAACGGGGAAATATTCTTATCTGTGTAAAGATTTACACTCTGCTCATAAAAGGTCGTGATACCTCCCACGCCCGAACCAACATATACGCCGAATCTTTCAGGCTCGACCTTTCCCTCAATGCCGCTGTCCTCAACAGCCTGAGCAGCAGCAGCAAGTGCATACTGACAGAAAAGATCCATTCTGCGGCATTCTCTTTTATCGATATATTTTGTCGGGTCAAAATTCTTTACCTCAGCTGCCACTTTTGCTTTTGTCGTCGATACATCAAATTTTGTAATCGTATCGATACCACAAACACCGTTTTTCATTGATTCCCATGTAGTATCAACATCATTTCCGATTGGCGTTATTGCGCCAAGTCCCGTAATAACAACTCTTTTCATCTGAGTTAATTCCTTTCTTTAAAGTATTAAATCATTTATTATTATGATAAACCAATGTGTCATGGTATTTTCCAAAATCCACATTCATTATGAATGATCCATTATATTGCTATTCCGCCGTCCACTCTGATAACTTCGCCGGTAATGTAAGAAGCCTCGTCACTTGCAAGGAATGCGGCTGTGTTGGCGATATCCTCAACCGTACCCGGACGCTTGAGCGGAATAGCCGCCAAAGTTGCTTCTCTTGCCTTTTCTGGCATAGCATCAGTCATATCTGTTTTGATAAAGCCCGGAGCGATAGCATTAGCTGTCACATTTCTTGAACCGAGTTCTTTTGCTACAGACTTTGTAAGTCCGATAATACCTGCCTTAGCGGAAGCATAATTTGCCTGTCCTGCGTTGCCTGTCAGACCTACGATAGAAGAGATATTGATAATTCTTCCTCTGCGCTTTTTCATAAAGTGCTTATATACAGCCTTCGTCATATTAAATGTACCTTTGAGATTAACATTGATCACGGCATCAAAATCCGCCTCTTTCATAGAGAGGATCAGTGTATCCCTGACAATACCCGCATTGTTGACAAGTATATGAGCCTCACCGAAATCAGAGATAATTTCATCAACAACCTTTTCGGAAGCCTCAAAATCGGCAACATTACATTCGTAAGCCTTTACCTTAACGCCTTTTTCTGCAAGTTCCTTTTCTGTCTGCTCTGCATTTTCACCGTCACCAAAATGCAGAAATGCGATATTTGCACCAAGCTCAGCAAATTTCAAAGCAATTCCTTTGCCAATTCCTCTTGATGCACCTGTTATAATTGCGGTTTTACCTGTTAATTCAAACATAATTGTTCCCCTGATACTCAACTAAGAGAATCAAGTCCCTCCTTATTTTCTATATTTACCGCTGTTACATCGGCATTAATTTTTTTGATAAGTCCCGTCAGTGTTTTGCCTACTCCGACTTCAATAAATCTGTCTGCACCTTCTGCAACAAGATTTTCTACTGTAGTTTGCCATCTGACAGGATTCTGCACCTGAGCCGCTATTAAAGCTTTATAGTCCCCCTCATACGGTTTGGCCGTATAGTTGGAGTAAACAGGAACTGTCGGTTCTTTCATATCTACAACTTCAAGATATTTTGCAAGTTCTTCCGAAGCCTGCGCCATAAACGGAGAATGGAAAGCGCCGCTTACTGCAAGCTTAACAGCCTTACCCTTTTCTTCTTTCACTTTGGCACAAAGTGCATCTATTTCGTCCTCTGCCGCAGCAACTACCGTCTGTGCCGGACTGTTGTAATTGACGGGATATGCTCTATTAAATCCTTTGCAAATCTCTTCAACCTTCTCGGGGATCAGTTTCAGAACAGCAGCCATTGCACCCTTATCGGCATTAGCTGCCTTATCCATAAATTCAGCCCTTTTGCAGACAAGCTTAAACGCTTCTTCATACGAAAGTATTCCCGCAAAAGCCAATGCTGCAATCTCACCGAGTGAAAATCCTGCCACAAAATCAGGTTTGATCCCTTTTTCTGCAACCGCAGCTGCAGCGGCAAGATCAGCCGTGAAAACACAGGGCTGTGTGTTGATGGTAATTGCAAGTTCTTCTTTTGTACCCTCAAAACATTGTTTTATTGTACCCGGGCGTATGCTTTCTGCCATATCAAATACAGCCTTGGCAGCTGCCGAGTTTTCGTAAAGCGATTTACCCATTCCGGGATACTGTGCGCCCTGTCCCGAAAAGACGAATACTGTTTTACCCATATTTTCTCCTCCAGTTAGTAGTCCATACAGAATTTCGGAATAAAACCGAACTCCAAAATTCCGAATTAATCTTTGTTCCAGCGTATTACGCAGCTACCTGTTGTAAGTCCTCCGCCGAAAGCACAGAGAGCAACAATGTCGCCTTTTTTCAGTACACCCGAACGATTTGCTTCGTCAAGAGCGATAGGAACACTTCCCGAAGAGGTATTTCCGTAATGCTGAACATTGCAGAAGAATTTCTCTCTTGGAATGTCAAGGTTTTTCGCTGCGGTATTAATAATTCTGATATTAGCCTGATGCGGTACAACGCAGTCAACGTCACTCTGCTCCAGACCTGCATCCGCAACAGCCTTTTTAATACCGTTTGCCATAGCGGCGGTTGCAAATTTATAAACCTCATTGCCTGCCATATGAAGAACGGCTCTTTCTTCCTCATGCTCATAGAACGGTGAAGAATTTGTACCGTGCGGTATTCTGATTGCATCGTCATTACCCAAAGCAGTAAGGTGAATTGACAGAAGGTCATTTCCTTCTCCGAGAACCGCCGCAGCACCGCCGTCACCAAAAAGCACGCAAGTAGAGCGGTCTGTCCAGTCGGTGATATTAGAAAGGTTATCCATAGAAACGATCAACACTTTTTTGACTCTTTTTCTTTCAAAATAGCCTGCCGCAATATCCAGTGCATAAATAAAACCCGAGCAAGCTGCATTGACATCAAAAGCCGGGCATGATGCGCCTATTTCTTTCTGTATCATACAACCCTGAGACGGAGTGATATTTTCTCCTCTCATGGTAGAGCAAATAATCAGGTCAAGTTCTTCAGGTTTTACCCCTGCATTTTCAAGGGCATTGTTTGCCGCTTCAACGCAAAGCTGAGTAATTGTTTCGCTTTTTGCGATATGGCGTTCCTCTATGCCTGTTCTTGTACGGATCCATTCGTCATTTGTTTCAACCATTGTTGAAAGCTCATCATTTTTCATCACATACTCGGGAACTGCCTTACCTGTTCCCAGAATCGTAAAACTCATTTTGTCAGACCTCCGTAAAACTCAAAATAATAATTAAAAAATCTCCCTACAGCGATACAAATATTTAGGCACAATTACTAAATTATATCTATCTATTCTATCTTTCTAATTTTATACCAAATCCCACAATTTGTCAAGCACCGGCGAAGCCGCCGATATGGCTTTTAAATTGCAATCATTTTTTGCCATAATCTGTGTTATAATTGTTTTCATGGAGAATCATCTTTCCGTGTGTGTTTTGTGGGCAAACAAATTATAACACGATTGGTGGTTCTCCGTCTTTTATTTTCCCCGCCTCGCGGGGGCGGGGATAGCTTGCACTCTTTCTTGCTTTCAAAACTGCCAGAATTATTTTACACTAACAGCAATCGGAAATCTATTGCAATCATAAAGCTTGTATGATATAATCGTGTCAAAGGACAGTTGGGCTGCTTCTTTAATAAAAATCAAAGGAGACCATCTTATGAAAAAAAGAGCACTTATTCTATCACTTGTTTTAGCGACTTCTGTAACCGCATGCTGTTTTACAGGCTGCAGCAATAACAGCGACAGTGGTTCAGAGCAATCCTCAACAGCTTCAGTAAATAATCCCAATGTGCAGTCAGAAGATGAAGATACCGAGAACTCTGAAGACATCAATACCCAACCGTCCGAGGAAGAATCCGAATCAACAGATTCAGTCGATCCGGCAACCGTTGATTACAGCAAGGTCGACCTGACGATTGAATACGGAGATTATGAGGCTATAAATACTCTTATGAATGAAATGCAAGAGGGCAAGTATGACGGTAAGGTCATTAAGATCGATGGCATTTCGTCTAAAATGGTGACCAGTTGCTCCATTATGGAGGATAAAGGTGAGGGAGAAAAAATTGGTGTCGGATACGCTATTCAAGGCGAGGAAAATCTCGACAATTATCCCACAGACGGCGCAAGAGTCGAGCTTGTCGGTGTAGTTGTTTCCAATGAATATGCCGTACGTTCCTTAAGCGTCCCTAAGGATCAGCTCAATGTCATAAAGGAACCAACAACATAAATTACAAATTTCAAATACTCAAGAAATCCCCTGTCCGTATTTTGCGGTCAGGGGAAAACTTTATAATCAAATTATTCCGTTAACACCTTCCCTTATATTTTATAATACATACAATCAAACCGGACAACCGCATAAAAACTTTCTACGCCATAAAAATCATTAAATCAGGTCTTTGTTGTTCAGGATTGCTTTTTTCAGCACCCTGTTTTCATATCTGAGTTTGAGTGAAAAAAACGGCTCTCCTTCTGCCATCAGTCCGAGAAATATTTTATCCCCTTCCCATATCGGAAGTTCACTCAGTACTTTTTCTTTTTCAACCCAGACCAGCTCACCTTCGTCACATTCTGTAATTTCTCCCTCAAAGTCGTCCGCTGAGAACAGAAACATATATTCGTACCAATCATTATCTGAAAACGTAATAACGCCACGCAAAGCAAAGTCGGTAAGCATCAGTCCACTTTCCTCTTTTACTTCGCGCAACACACATTCTTCGGGACTTTCTCCCTCTTCAAAATGACCGCCGATTCCCAGCCACAAGTCATGATTGGGATCATTCTTTTTCTTGTTTCTGTGAAGCATGAGATATTTGCCGTCTTTTTCGATATAACATAATGTCGTAAGCTCCGTGTCCATAAAATCCTGTCCTTTCATACAAATATGATTGTATTATAGCAAATACATAACAAATATTCCATTGATATATAACAACTTTAATAAATAATTCATACAATCCGGAAAATCCCTAATCTCCAACTAAGCGACCCTATGATTGTTTATAAAACCAATAAAAAATCTTTGCGATGATACCAAAAGAAAAAACAAAAAAATTTTTTAAAATTTTAATTTTTTTCAAAAAAACACTTGAAATTTGTATTTTGATGTGCTATAATAACAATCGTTCCGCTAAAGGAATTAAATATGGGAGCATAGCTCAGCTGGGAGAGCATCTGCCTTACAAGCAGAGGGTCACAGGTTCGAGCCCTGTTGTTCCCACCAGTGGCGAGTCGCCGCAGTCTATATCACATTCAACTTTTGTTGAATGTGATATTTTTGTTTAAAACAATATAAGCCCCGTACTAACGTACGGGGCTTATATAATAGGATAAAAGCTGACAGCGACTAAGAGCCTGTTTAAAATCTTCTCACCTCAAGTATGCCTGCGTCTTTTTTCTTGTTAGCGAAATAATAACGCTTCAAAAATCCGTACAGCACGGATTTTAAACATACTCTAAAAAGTTATCGCTGTCAACTTTCTGATCAAAGAATAATTTCTTTCAGCACTCCGTTTTTGTCGGCCTTGACTGTAAAATCAGAGACCTCATCTTTATAGGTGTACTCCCCGTTTTCATTTAGAGAGAACGTGATCGTGTTCTTGTTTTTTCTGAGTTTTTTCAAAACTGCCGAAGTTTTGTACGGAAATGAACTTTCAGGAAGGAGCAGATTTTCGCTTTTGCATATCAAAGTACCATAGGAAAGCGTGAATTTTCCGTCCGAATATCTGAATGTCATCCCTGAAATATTTTCAGGCGATTTCACAGTGATGCTTTCCACAGAACTGCTGATATATTTTATACTGCATTTGTATTCCTCGCCACCGTATTTAACAATACAATCTTTATCTGGCGAAACAGTCAGCGGCGGCGCTGACTGCTGATTACTGTCGCAGGACGTAAAGCACAGAAGCGAAAGACCTGTCATAAACACTGCTGTAAGCTTTTTCAATCGATCACCTTCACGGTTCAGAATCACAGCACATATTTGATTTCTTCTATCATATCACTCGGAAGCATGGTTCTTGCAGAATATTTCTCCGTACATCTGTCACCAAGCAGACCGTGGTAATACACAGCATTAATTGCCGCCGTATCATGATCCATACCCTGAGCAAGAAATGCACCGATCATTCCTGCCAGAACATCTCCGCTGCCGCCTTTTGCCATTCCGTTATTACCTGTCAGGTTAACATAGGTATTTCCGTCAGGCAGAGCAATAATGGTATTTGCACCCTTTAGCACGACTGTAACACCGTATTCAGCGGCAAAATCCTTTGCGGTATGATATCTGTTTTTCTGAACATTAGTTATATCCGTACCTGTAAGCCTTGCCATCTCTCCCGGATGCGGCGTAAGAATCACAGGTGCGTTGGTTTGCCTTAATATATCTATATTCGGTGCAATTGCATTTATGCCATCTGCATCTAAAATAACAGGCTTTTCCGATGTTAACAGCAATGCAGAAACCAGCCCCGGCATATCATCATTCTGTCCCAGACCGCAGCCAATCAGAAGTGCTGTACAGCGTTCCAGTATCTCCATTTGTAATTTATCAAACGCATTGACACTGAGCAGACCATCGGAAGACTCCGCCAGCGGAAGGAAAACCGCCTCGGTCAGTTTTGAAGCCGCTATCGGGTAAATCGATTCGGGGAGAGCAAGTTTTAAAAGTCCCACTCCGCAGCGGAGTGCTGCCATTCCTGAAAGCACCGCCGCCCCTGCCATGCCATAGCTGCCGCAAACAGAAAGCAAGGTACCGTTACTGCCCTTGTGTGCTGCTTTTTCCGACACTTTCAGCGGGTGTGTTTTTACAAACTCATCCGTTGTTTTCATTGTATAGATACACTCATCCATAATATTTTTAGGTATTCCTACCTTTTTCACAGAAACTTCACCACAATAATCCGCAGCAGGATAAAGCACATGAAGCGGCTTTAACGCTGTAAAAGTAACTGTGTGATCTGCTCTGAAACACTCATCGGAAACTTCTCCCGTATCACAGATTGCTCCACTGGGAATATCAACAGCAATTCTTACTGCATTGCTGTTGTTGCTGAGAAGGACAAGTCTCGCACTGTTCTCATCAAGTTCTCCTCTGAAACCGATCCCGTAAATCGCATCAATGATAATATCTGCATTTTCGATTGCCTTTGCACATTCCTCACCATTTTCCTCGTAAAACAAAACATTCACTTTATCAGGGATCAGGTTAAAATTCAGCTTTGCAAGATCCGTTGCAGGATATTCATTTGCAACGATAACTGTCACATCACACATCAGCGACAAGAATCTTGCAATAACAAAGCCGTCACCACCGTTATTTCCCTTTCCGCACAAGACCGTTATATTTTTCAGCTTTTTTTCGGTAATGATTTTTGCAGCCAGTTCTGCCACCGCAGCGCCTGCCTGCTCCATTAAATGAGAAAGGGACACACCCTGTCTTACGGCTGCCCTTTCCATATTTCTTATTTCACCACTCTCAACAATAATCATGCAAAATCCCTCCGCAATTATATAATACTAAATATATTTTAACACTATTTTGTATTCTTTTCAATAATTTTATCTATTTTACACAAAAACATCTCTGCTGGTTCATTCCCCTACAGAGATGTTTTTGTATATGTTAATCTATTTTTTCCGAAATTTCTTTAACACCCAGTCGTAATCAGGAAGGTTATATCCGGACTCACAAAACGGACAGTGTTTTTCCCTTGTTGCATCAAAACTTGCACCACAGTTTTTACATTCAATTTTATGGATCGAAAAACCGTAATCACTTTCAGCATGAATGCTTTTACAAAGTAAAAGATTGAATATATCCGATTTTTTTGAAATGCTGTGTTTATTGCAGTAAATTGTATACATACGGACATCGATATCCACATAAGCATAATCATTTTCTATGTAACAATTATTCATATTCACAAAACCGTAATAACTCATATCAATAATATTCTTACAACGGTTCTCGATCGGCTCACCGCAATAAATCGCACAGTTGTCGTAATCATCGCTATACACCATGGTTCTAATCATGTAAATCAGCTTTCCCATAAAGTGATCAAGTGTAAAATTCTCTTCAAATTGTCTCATGAATTCAGGTAGTTTACGTTTTGTTTTGATAAGACGGAACAAACTCGGAAGGAATACAATTGTTTTCAGCAAAACAAATAAGATATTCGCCGCAATACGCAGAATATATCCCAAAAGAGCTCCAATCACAGCACAGCCGAGAAGCAAGACACCCTGTATGATTTTTTGTGTCATATTATCGGATGCAAATGCTTCTGTTATGGTATCATAGGAGAAAAAACCATAAATCACCAGTACGATCAGAATTCCCAACAGCGAAAACGGCAGTACTGACGAATTGATCGTTTCCTTCGCTCTACGGTCGTAATAATTGGTTATTTTCGGAAACAGATCGGACATGATAAATTTACTTTTACAGTAAGGACATCCACCCAGAAGTTTTTTGACAGAGCTTACTGCACCGCAGTTCGGGCAACAATACGACTCATCCGTTTTCTGATTCTTTAACCATATGACATTAGCATACATGGTTTTTAACTGCTTATCTTTCTTTTTAACTTTGCCATTTAAAGAATATTCCGTTTGACTATCCATAATATAAAATGGCATTCTTGTAATATATCGTGTATCCTTGTCCAGCTTGTAAGCAACATTGTGGAGCGGATTTTTTTCTGTATCATAATCATATATGATATTGGCATTTTTTTCATTCAGTCTTTTCCTTTGTAGTTCTGCCGTATACTTCAGATCAATTGAAGCAGCCTGTGGATATTTTCCGTTGCCGATATCGGAAGAATTCAGTTCATCAATAAATCCTTTGAGAATTTTTTCAGATTCTTTATCGTACTCAAGCGACATATCCGCATTTTTCAGCCTATCGGACATTTTCCCATCTCCTTGTAGATAGTTTCTTTTATTTTAGCTTTTTTTGACGCTTACGTCAATACATTCCCCAAAATTGTTGACCGTTTCATTTCTTATTTAAATCGTCTCATAAAAATATATAAAAAATCTTGTTTTTCCTATTGTAATTATTATATTTATGGTATATAATTGGTTACAGTGATTAAAAATTAATGTAACAGTAGATTAATTTTATTTATAATTACAAAGGAGGATATCTACCACATGAAACAGTACAATGCAAAAAACATTCTCAACATTGCTGTCGCAGGTCACAGCGGCTCGGGAAAAACTTCTCTTGCCGAGGCAATGCTTTTTCTGTGCGGCGGCTCGGACAGACTTGGAAAAGTAAGTGACGGCAATACCGTGTGCGATTTTGATGCTGAGGAAATCAAACGTAAAACCTCCGTACAGACCTGTCTTGCTCCGATTGAATGGAAAAGCAAAAAAATCAATCTGATTGACTCCCCAGGTCTTTTCGATTTTGAGGGCGGTCTTTGCGAGGCTGCAAGAGCGGCAGATTCCATACTGATTACAGTTTCGGGCAAGAATGGTGTCAATGTTGGAACGGAAAAAGCGGTCAAAGCAGCAGACAAAAGAGGGCTGACAAAAATTTTCTTTGTTAACGGACTTTGTGACGAAAGTGCAAGATTCTATAGAGTGTTCGAGAGCCTGAAAGCTTCTTTCGGTCCTTCTGTATGCCCTGTTGTTGTTCCATATATTGTGGACGGACAGGCTGACTGCTATGTCAACCTGCTTGAATATAAAGCTTATAAATATATTGACGGAAAAATCACCAATGTTCCGATCCCCGATATGGGTGACAGACTTGAAGGTCTGAGAACGGCAATTTGTGAAGCGGTTGCCGAAACAAGCGACGAAATGTTTGAGAAATATTTTTCGGGCGAGGATTTCACTCCCGAAGAAATCATTGTCGGTGTCAGTCAGGGCGTTAAAAACGGCAGTATCAGCCCTGTATTCTGCGGTGACGCTCTTCTCACCTACGGTGTTGAACAGCTTCTCAATGGTTTAATTTGGCTTGCTCCGAGTGCAGCGGATAAGGCGGCAGAGCTTGCAGTTGACCTTGACGGTGAGCCTGTAGAACTGAGTGTCAATGACGATGCGGCAGCAGCAGCGGTTGTATTCAAAACGATTGCTGACCCGTTTGTGGGTAAGCTTTCCTATTTCAAAGTTGTTTCGGGAAAAATCAGTTCAGATACACAACTAATCAATATGAGAACAGGCAATGCTGAAAAGGTATCAAAAGTAATGATTGCAAAAGGCAAAAAGCTGGAAGATACCGCCTATATTGCCGCCGGAGATATCGGAGCTGCCGCTAAGCTTTCCTCCAATACAGGAGATACACTTTGTTCACCTTTGAGAAAGGTGGTACTGGACGGTGTGGAATATCCCGAGCCGTCACTTTCCATGGCAATTTCGCCTAAAACAAAAGGTGAGGAAGATAAAGTTGCACAGGGAATTCTGCGCCTGAGTGAAGAAGACCCCACAATCAGATTTGAAACCAACCACGAAACTCACCAAATGATCATTAGCGGCATGGGCGAACAACATCTTGATGTAATCGTATCAAAGCTCAAAGCAAAATACGGCGTTGATGTTGTACTTTCCAAACCGAAAGTAGCCTACAGAGAAACCATCCGCAAGAGCGTGAAGGTTCAGGGCAGATATAAAAAGCAGACAGGCGGTCACGGGCAGTTCGGTGATGTATGGATTGAATTCTCACCATGTAACAGTGAAGGCATGGAGTTTGACGAAAAGGTTGTCGGTGGTGCTGTACCGAAAGGCTTCTTCCCTGCTGTTGAAAAAGGTTTGCGAGACAGTATTGAAAAAGGCCCTCTTGCAGGTTATCCCGTAGTAGGACTAAAAGCAACGCTTTATGACGGTTCTTATCACCCGGTTGATTCTTCGGAAATGTCATTTAAAACAGCCGCCTCCCTTGCTTATAAGGAAGGTATGCCAAAAGCCAACCCTGTTCTGTTAGAACCGGTAGGAATACTGAAAGCTGTTGTTCCGAGCGACAACATGGGAGATATCATGGGCGAGATTACCAAGCGCAGAGGTCGTGTTCTTGGCATGAATCAGGCTGACGACAATATGCAGGAGATTGAAGCGGAAGCACCGCAGGCAGAAATGAGCGACTTCTCTACATTTATCCGTCAGGCAACACAAGGCAGAGGATATTTCACCTTTAAATTTGAAAGATACGAAGAAGCCCCTCAGCACATTGCCCAGAAGGTCATCAGCGAATCCGCAGATAAATAATTAAGCGGTACAGTGCCTGATTCGTTCGCTACGTTCACTACTTTTTTCATAATCTTAACTTTCTTTGCACGAAGTAAATTCTTAACGCGGAAAAAAATCAATTAACTTCAATAAAGTTAAACACAAAATCCCCGATTGCAGATACCATTTAATATCATACAATCGGGGGATATTTTTCATTTGCTTTATATTTCGTAAAATATATGTGCGGGTGTAGTAGCGGAATCCCTAATCATTTTCTTACTTTGAAGCCGCAGCTTTCAATTTTGGGAATCAGTCCGATTCTTTCCTTGCCCTCGTCAGGGAGCTGCGGAAAATCATAGGCAGGGAAGTCATTTCCCTCAACGATTGCCGGACCGTTCGGTGTCAGGCAAACATCCCAGCCGACATAACGATGCTCAGGAATCACAAGAGCAGCCTTTTTCACCAATTCCTTGACTTCCTTCATATACGGAAGCTTATATCCTTCAAACTTAATCCCTGTGGCAGGATGAGCGTCGTAATTCACCAGAGCCGACGTATGACCGCAGCCTGTGATCTCACCCTTGTCAAGATCAAAATGACAAGCCAGTCCGCCGTTTTCAAGGTTATCAACAAACTTTCCGTTGTTACCCATTTTGAATACCGCATAAAGGATATACGGCGTTCCGTTATTGACCAGCGTGACAATTCTGAGACAATTTAGCGAATACGGATAGATTTTCGCCGCCTGGGGATGCTGAATGATCACTTCCTCAATTACGCCGAAATTCTTTTCGGGGTTGGTCACATATTTGTAAAGCTCCTCGGCAGATGCAAAATCGGCAATATGAATCTTTTCAATTCCCTTTCCGCTTTCGCCGATATACGGTTTTGCGAAAATATATTCCTTTCCCTCGATAAATTTTTTGAACCCGTCAAAATCAATATCGGCGAGATCATGGATTTCTCTGCCCGTAAACTCGGCAAATTTCTTATCAAAAACATTCTTTTCATCAAAAATGTAGGAATATTTTTCGTTGTTAAGTTCCGAAATCATTCTCTTGTTTTTGAGTCGGGTAAGATATGTTTTTCTCTGTTTTGCGTTCATATTATAGAACTCAAAGATGATATAGTCATTGTAGCCTGCGCCGTATTTAATGCCGCAGCCAATCATATCAAAAAAAGTTGCAATTTTATTTTTTCCCGATTTATCATAAACCTCATTAATAGCGGACTGCATCTTTTTAAACCGCACACCGCTGAGAACTCTAGTCAAATAACCAATTTTCATAAACGTCCCTTTCCCTGCGGAGTGCCTCCGCAGGTCCCCATTCACATAGCCATTCGCTACGCTCACTACTTTGTATATTTATTCAACTTCACTGCCGCGTTTTGATCTTTACTCGACTTGCGGCAATAAAAATATGTATTGCAAAAAATCGAAAGCAAAATAGAGTGTGCAGGCACTGCGCTCAGATTTCAGAAAGTGCTTCTTTCACTGCCTCTTTTACGATTGCAAGACCATACCTCAGTTCCTCTTCGGAAATGGTAAGAGGCGGCATAATCTTCACAACACAGTTGTTTCTGCCTGCGCCCTCAATAATCATTTTCTTTTCAAAGCATTTCATCTCTACTTTGTCTGCAAGACCTTTTACCGGAATTTTATCAAAATCAATTCCCCAAATCAGTCCGATTCCTCTAACAGCAAGACGGCTATCCAGGGGAAGAATTTCATCTTCGATATATTTTTTTACGATTTCTCCCTTTGCCTTTACGCCATCCTCGATCTTGTTTTCAAGCATAAAGTCAAGACCTGCTTTTGCAGCAACAAAAGCCATCTGGTTTCCACGGAATGTACCATTATGCTCGCCGGGCGTCCAAATATCAAGTTCGGGTCTGATCAGTGTAATAGCAAGCGGAAGTCCGTAACCGCCGATAGACTTTGACATTGTTACGATATCCGGCTGAATACCCGCTCTTTCAAACGAGAAGAATGTACCGCTACGGCAGCAGCCGACCTGAACATCATCAACAACCAAAAGAATATCATTGTCATCACAGAATTTTCTGATACGTTTGAGCCATTCTGCCTCAAACACCATGATGCCGCCCTCTGCCTGAACTGTTTCGATAAACAGTGCGGCAGGCTTTTCAATACCGCTGTGATCATCATCAAGCAATCTCTGCATATATTCAACAGTATCAAGTTCCGGGAACATATACGGTGCAGGGATAAATGTAACATTATCAAGTGAAACACCTGCGCCTTTTCTTGAAGTCTTATCTGTTGTAAGTGCAAGTGAGCCAAGTGTCATACCATGAAAAGCACCCATCAGTGCAAACACATTTGTGCGTTTTTTTACTTTTCTAGCAAGCTTGAGTGCCGCTTCGTTAGCATTGGTACCTGTAGGACCGGGAAACTGGATCTTATAGTCCAGACCTCTGGGCTTCATAACCTTTTCCTCAAAAGTCTCGATAAATTCTCTTTTAGCAACGGTATACATATCCAGTGCATGGATAATTCCATCATTTTCAAGATATTCGATCAGTTTTTTCTTGATCACAGGATTATTATGGCCATAGTTAGCCGCACCTGCGCCGCAGAAAAAGTCAATATACTTTGTTCCTTCCTCATCAATAAAAAACGAACCCAAGGACTGTTTGAACACAGTTGGAAAATGTCGGCAATAAGAGCGGACTTGAGATTCATAGTTTTCAAAAACTGATGTATTCATTTTGCACATCTCCGTTTAACAATATAAAATTTGCTGACTTACATTATCTAACAATATTTTACATTTTTTATTTTAATACGTCAAGTAATATCATCTTCAAAATATTACTTTTTCGACCTATTTCTGCACTTTCTTTCAAAGCGTACAAAATGTACCGTCAAGTGGAAATCTTTTATTAGTAATTTTTATTATGTCGTTTGACTGTATTTAACATCAAGAGCATGAGGCTATGTCCATGGTATTTTGTTTTTCCGCAAAGGCTATTAATTTTCCGATCACTTCCTTCTGCGTTCTGCATCCCGTCAGATTATATCCGGTTCGGATCTTTGTTTCTACTGCCGCTTTCGCTACTGTTTTATCCAATATTCTCTCAACGGTCCGTATAACAGTCAGATCATTCTGTATGTCCTCCCACTCATTTGGAAGCAGCTGACCATTCGCAGACTGCACATAAACTTGTATATTTTTAACTGCTGACAGTATGCCGATCCGATCGGCACATATTTTCCTTACCTTTTGGGTCAGATCCTCAGTTTGTTCCGCCAGGAGCCCGAACTGTGTTTCAATGATATTCTTCACCATTATTTCATTCTCTGTTCTGGTTTGCTTTTTCTTTACTGCACTGATCTTATTTTTAAGACCGATCGCCTCAATTGTAGAAATCCCCATTCCGGTTTTTGAAACGATCCCCCCGAAAAAGCACGTCGCCCCTATCGTTACAGCCATTTTGTCAGAAAGATGGACCGTCATTGTTCCTCCGATAATTTCCGCCGAAGGTAGGACCCCATTGAGACAAGCTCCCGATATGGCATATTTTCTGCTTTTCCGGTAGATTTTTAAATCCTTTTGAATTTTATCAAGCCAGTTTCTCTGCTCTACCGTTACAAAGTCAGCTTTCTCCGATAATGCTTCAAGCTGTTGATTTTTTTCTGTCAAAAGATAACTGTAATCATTGAGAAAAATCTCAAAATCATTGAGCATCTCTGACCGAGTATTGAGCATACGAAGCAATTCATTGATGTTTTCAATAAAATTCTGATACAGCAGTTCCGTTGGCTTGCCGTTTTTTAAACGATCCATTATATTATTTGTCAAGGTAATGGTATCATTCAAAGTGTTTATCACAAAATCCGACTGACCTTGTAATATATATATCAGCTTTTGGATCTGCGGACGGATGTTCTTTTTCCATTTTAATGCAGTTTCTTTTATTTTTCCAATACTATTGACCCATTCCCTGCAAAAGGATGTTTGATCATACAGAGTATTGGGAATTTGAATCGTTTCTATCTCATTAGTATACAAATCCAGAAATATAATATCCGGCACGCATCCGATGTTCGATTTCCATATCCTTCCTGTGCCGACAAATGATGAAAACCCAATTTTGTTATTTAAGTCCAACGAGAACTTTAACGATACCGGTTTAATTTCCCCCACACTCAGTCACCCTTTCACAGCTCCACAAAAACAAAAATAATTCACATTTTTTTGCCATACAGGCTCAAATTTTGTTTAAATCTTATTGTAATTATATATTTTCTTAATTCTCTATATAAAGCGGAGTTTTCTGTCGAAAAATCGGAGTGAACGACATTTTTTTCAAAAAAAAATAAGCATAAAAAGGCTTATTTCGTAGTAATAAATTAACTGTTAACCAAAAGGTTTCTTAAAAATCACAGCTATTACTGTTATACTTAATTAAGGTGATAATCAATGATAGATTATAGAGCAATAGGCCGAAGAATCAGCCTTTACAGAAAAAAGAAAGGACTGACACAAGCTGATTTTTCCGAAATACTGGGTGTATCGGAAAGCTATGTCAGTCAGGTGGAGCGTGGAATCGCCAAAGCATCTCTTATCCGCCTTGACGAAATGGCGTGTATTCTTGAAACAGACGTTGCTTTGCTGATTTCTGACAACGTGATCAGACCAGACACCTTTGTTAATTCCGAGGTATCCGAAATTATCGAAAGCTGGCCTGAAGATAAAATTGATCTGTTGGTCAGTCTTTTGTCATGCGCCCAAGAACATTTTAAAGATAAATAAGGCGATTTACCTTTCGGCAAATCGCTTGCTTTATAACTTAAAAACCAAAAATATTTTTAAGCCACTGGTTAAAACAATATATCACAAGTAAAACTTCCTTTCCTGTTTTTTTATTTATTTAAATTCACAGAAAGGATTTTTTACATATATGTTGGAGGTTCAAGTATCAAAACAGAAGGGAGCGGTAAAAATGCAGATAGCAATATGTGATGATGAGAAAGAATTCAGAGATGCATTAAAAAACAAGTTGATTGCCTATAAAAGAGAAAAAAGAATTCAAATTGATATTTATGAATTTGAAAACGGCAGCAGACTGCTTCAGTCGGATATTGTATTTGACATGGTATTTATTGATTATCAGATGCCGGGATTAAACGGTCTGGAAACAGCAAAAGCACTTCGCCTGAAAAACTGCATATGCAGTATTATATTCATAACAAGTTATCCTGAATTTGTATTTGAGTCTTTTGAAGTTCAGCCATTCCGTTTTTTCATCAAGCCTTTAAAGGAAAATGACTTACACTCTGCACTGAATCATTATTTACAGCAGCAAAAACTGCTGTGTCCTATAGTAGTTGTTGATGAGGGTGAACGCAAAACTATCAACTCAGAAAACATCCTCTATCTTGAAGGCGACGGTAAATATTGTATTATCAGAACGACGGACAATGTGGTAAGAAGTTCAAAAACACTTGCCAAAGTACAGCAAGAATTACCGCAACATTGCTTTTACCGCATCCATAGATCCTATGTGGTCAATATGTACTGCATTTCTTCTGTTAAGGGAAACGAAATTTTGCTGATCAATGGCGAAAAAGCCCTCATCAGCCGTACCCATACAGCAGATTTTAAAAAAGTTTACAAGGATTTTGTAAAAAATTATTATATAAAGGTATAACATGAATATTGTAATTATCTCATTAATCGAATCTATCTTGTATTATATCTGTATGCTGATCATATCTGTAAAATTATTTGATGCTGAATACAGCAAAATAAAAGTAGGTATATCTTTTTTAATTTTTGTTCCTATAATTATTGCCACAGTGTTTTGTGACAATAATACAATAAGTACAGTACATGGGATCTTTCTGTTTGTTGAAATCATTACAGCAAGGCTTTGTTTAAAAAAAATACGGATATTGACGATCACATCGGTATACTTTTTTCTGTTTTTGCTCAATGTTATGCTTGGGTCTATTCCCGGGATATTCATAACACCGGATGAACCACAGAGATGTATGATTGAATTTTTGATCAACATCACCACGTTTGTTGTCTGTATGATCATATGCTTCACCAAGTTCCGTATTAAAACCAAACAAATTCTGAAATT
>ONGS01000084.1 GCA_900317395.1 uncultured Eubacteriales bacterium
GATACTTGAAATGCGGCGATGAATTTGTCTTTATGAAAAAGTAGCGACCGAAGGGTAGCGACTGCGCGAACTGGGAGCGCAGGCACTGCGCCGGTGTCACCTTAGAAAATCCAGACAATAAAATTCGGAGTGCGGCGATGAATTTGTCTTTATGAAAAAGTAGCGACCGAAGGGTAGCGACTACGCGAATTGGGTCCGGCGGCTCGCCGGGGTTGACTGGAAAGGGAAGATGGGTTAAAATTGAAACATCTGAAAAATATATTACGGAGAATACTATGTGGAAATTGAGAAGATTTTTAAAACAATATAAAATTTATATGATTATCGGTCCATTGTGTAAATTTACTGAGGCTGTTCTGGAACTGCTGATACCGCTGATCACTGCGGATATCATTGATGTTGGGGTGAAAAACGGAGATACCGCTTATGTGTGGTTACATGGTGCGCTGATGGTGTTTCTTGGAGCATTAGGGCTGAGTTTTGCGCTTGTCTGCCAGAAATCAGCCTCCATTGTTTCACAGGGGTTCGGTACACGGCTTAGAAATGCTATGTTCGAGCATATCAATACACTTTCTCATGCCGAACTTGACAAGATCGGAACGCCTTCCCTCATTACAAGAATGACCAACGATATTAACCGTCTCCAGCTTGCGGTAGCAATGCTGATAAGGCTTGTGGTAAGAGCGCCGTTTCTTGTTATAGGTGCACTTATTATGGCAATTAGCATTGACCTGAAACTTTCAGTTATTTTCCTGATTGCTTCGCCGCTGATCGCACTTGTACTGTATCTGGTCATGAATCGTTCTTTACCTTTTATCAAGACCGTGCAGGAACGCCTGGATAGGGTATCATTGCTTTCGAGAGAAAACCTTTCGGGTAACAGGGTGATTCGTGCCTTTGACAAGCAGAGAAATGATATAAAACGGTTTACCGATGCCAATGATGAACTTACAGAAATGTCTTTGAAAGTAGGGCGTATTTCCGCTCTGCTGAATCCGCTTACTTATGTTATTGCACAGGCGGCTATTATTGCAATCGTATGGTTTGGCGCTTTCAGCGTAAACTCGGGCGAATTGCAGACAGGTCAGGTCATTGCTCTTGTCAATTATATGACACAAATACTGCTTGCTATGATAGTTGTATCAAATCTTGTTGTGATTTTTACAAAGGCGTTTGCCAGCGCGGCGAGAGTTAACGAAGTGTTTGATACAAAACCGTCTGTTGTTGAGGGAACAAATGAAGAAGTGACAGCGGCAGAAAATGCACCTGCTGTGGAATTCAAAAATGTTTCCTTCGCTTATCAGGGCGGAGGATATGCTGTTAAAAATATCAGCTTTACGGCGGAAAAGAATATGACAATCGGTATCATTGGCGGTACGGGTTCAGGCAAATCAACGCTTGTCAGCCTGATCCCGAGATTTTACGACCCTGCCGAGGGTACGGTATTGGTTGACGGTATTGATTGTAAAGATTATAGCTTTACACAGTTGAGAAGCAAAATGGGAATCGTTCCGCAAAAGGCAGTTCTGCAAAGCGGAACAGTACATTCCAATCTGCTTTGGGGAAAGGCAGATGCAACCGATGAAGAAATCGAAAAAGCACTGAAAATTTCACAATCCTATGAATTTGTGGAAAAACTCCCCGAAAAGACAATGACGAAAATCAATGCAGGCGGAACGAATCTTTCGGGTGGTCAACGGCAAAGACTCACGATTGCAAGAGCGCTTGTGCGCAGTCCCGAAATACTGATTTTAGATGACAGTGCAAGCGCACTGGATTTTGCAACGGATGCCGCGCTGAGAAAGGCGATTGCTGAAGAAACATCTGATATGACGGTTTTTATTGTTTCACAGCGTGTGGGAACGGTTCGCTATGCGGATAAAATATTGGTGCTTGATAACGGAGAGCTTGTGGGTCAGGGCAAGCATAACGAGCTTGTTGAAAACTGTGGACTGTATCGTGAAATATGCCTTTCACAGCTGAAAGAGGACGAAATTCTGAACAGGGAGGCGAGAGCATGAAAAAGGAAAGAACTAACCGCAAAGATACTATGAAAAGACTTCTTGCTTATGCCGCTCCGTACCGTAGGTATATGAGTGCGGCAATGGTTTTTGCGTTGCTGTATGTTTCTATGAACCTGACCGCACCGATTATTATTGGTTATGCTTTGGATAAGGCGGTCAATCAGGGAAATGTTGATTTTTCGGGGATAGCCAATCTTCTGCTGATAATAGCGGCAGTGGTAGTTTGCTCTGCTGTTTTTCAGTGGCTGATGGATCTCTCTACGAACTCGGTAGCGTATTTTACTATGCGTGACCTCAGACGTGATATTTATGCAAAATTCAACAGTACGGAGCTGAAATACATAGACAGCAGTCCGCATGGAGATTTGATTGGCAGAATCATCAATGATGTTGACAGCGTGGGGGACGGCTTATTGCAGGGAATCACACAGCTTTTTTCGGGTGCCGTAATGATTATTCTGACTCTGGGCTTTATGCTGTATCTCAACCCGTTTATTGCTCTTGTGGTGGTTGTAATTACACCGCTTTCTATCTTTGTGGCTTCATTTATTACCAAAATTTCGAGAAAGCAGTTTATCGACCAGTCAAAAACACAGGGTGAACTGACTGCCTATATCGAAGAATATGTTGGTCAGCAGAAGCTGATAAAAGCATTCGGATATGAAAATCGATCTGTGGAGAATTTTGCGGAAATCAACGAAAGACTACGTGTCAGCGGACAGAAATCACAGTTTTACTCATCACTTGCCAATCCATCCACAAGATTTGTCAACAGCCTTGTAACAGCGGCGGTTACGATAACAGGTGCTTTAAGTGCTATCAGCGGTACACTGTCGGTAGGTCAGATTGCCACCTTTATCACATATTCCAATCAGTATACAAAGCCGTTCAATGAGGTAACGGGTGTTATCCCACAGATACAGGCGGCACTGGCAGGGGCAGACAGGGTATTTACGCTTCTTGACAAACCCGACCAGAAGCCCGAAAAAGAAAATGCTGTTACGCTTGAAAACTGCAAAGGAAAGATCGATATTGAAAATGTGTATTTTTCATACACTCCCGAAAAGAAACTGATTACGAATTTCAACCTTCATGTAAAACCCGGTCAGCGTGTAGCAATCGTAGGTCCGACAGGCTGTGGGAAGACGACCTTGATCAATTTGCTGATGCGGTTTTATGATATTGACAGCGGCAGTATCATGATAGACGGAAAAAGTATTTATGACATTACAAGAAGTTCTCTGCGCACAAAATACGGAATGGTATTGCAGGAAAGCTGGCTTTATAATGCGACAATCAAAGAAAATATTGCCTACGGTAAACCGCAGGCAACACTTGATGAAATCAAAGAAGCAGCAAAAAAAGCCTATATTGATTACTTTATCGAACGTCTTCCCGACGGTTATGACACAATCATTACCGAGGAAGGGGCAAATCTTTCACAAGGACAGAAACAGCTTATCTGTATCGCAAGAGTGATGCTTTGCGATCCGCCCATGCTGATTCTTGATGAAGCGACAAGCTCCATCGATACACGAACAGAAATTAAGGTACAGCAGGCCTTCAGCAATATGATGAAGGGCAGAACCTCCTTTATTGTTGCGCACAGATTATCCACCATCAAAGAAGCCGATATGATTCTTGTTATGAAAGACGGTAACATCATAGAGCAGGGCAATCATGACACCCTCATGAAAAAACGCGGCTTCTATCACAACCTTTACAACAGCCAGTTTAAAGCAGGGTGATTTAGTATCCCAGCACGCCGTTGATCGATTCGTCGTTGAGGATCCAGTCGTTGACGTTAACTACGGTGAAACGGTCTTTGCTGTTGCGGATAATGACTTTTTCGATCCCGGCATTGATGATCATGCGCTTGCACATGGAACAGGCAGAAGCATTTTCTACGTATTCTCCGGTTTGGGCATCTTTTCCGACAAGATACAGAATACCGCCGAGCATATCCTCACGCCTTGCGTGTATGATGGCGTTCTGTTCGGCATGAACCGAACGGCATAGCTCATAACGCTCCCCCCTTGGAATTTTCATAGTCTCTCTGACACATACGCCCATGTCAATGCAGTTTTTTCTTCCTCGGGGTGCGCCTACATAGCCTGTTGAAATGATCTGGTCGTTTTTAACGATGATAGCACCGTAGTTTCTTCTCAGGCATGTTCCTCTTTCTAAAACGGTTTCCGCTATATCGAGATAATAATTGATTTTGTCTGTACGCATAATAAACCCCCTGTAAAAATGGAAAATTGTTGTGCGTTTTGGCTTTTCCAAAACGTAAATTTTAATAAATTACAATTATTAAAATTATAATTCATAAAAGAGGCAGATTCAATAGTTTTAGGTGAAATTTTTAATTAAATGTTGACAAACGGCGGAGAGGTATATTATAATGATATTATCAAATAACTACTAACAGGTGATGGAATGAGTATATTAAGAGATAGTAATGGTCTTACAGAAGAAGAATATCTTGCATCTTACAGACCTGGGGATTATGTACGTCCGAGCGTTGCCGTGGATATGGTGATTTTTACGGCGGCTGACCGTGAGGAGGATAATTACAGAAAAGTGCCCGAAAAAGAGTTGAAATTGCTTTTGATCCAAAGGGGAGGACATCCGTACCTTGGCGCATGGGCACTGCCGGGGGGCTTTGTTGAGCCGACTGAAACAACCGAGCAGGCAGCAGAAAGAGAATTGAAAGAAGAAACAGGTGTTGAAGATATTTATCTTGAACAGCTTTATACCTTTAGCGAACCGAAACGTGACCCGAGAACATGGATCATGAGTTGCAGCTATCTTGCACTTACAGACAGCAGGGCACTGACCGTGAAGGCAGGTGATGATGCAAAACGTGCCGAATGGTTTACAGTTAAGCTTATAACCGAAAATCAGCAGACAGACGGCACATCCGACCGTGTTACCAAAATAACGGATTACCGGCTTGAACTTACAAATGGTGATATTATCCTGAGTGCACGTGTCAGGCATACTTTTGCACGTTCGGCAAAGGGAAGCGAAAACAGCTTTGAAATTACCGAAAATAACGGGCTTGCCTTTGACCATGCGAAAATTATCACCTATGCGCTTGAAAGACTGAGAGGCAAAGTGGAGTATACCGATATTGCATTGAACCTTGTACCTGAATATTTCACGCTTACGGAATTACAGCAGGTGTATGAAATTATTCTGGGAAGGCAGCTCATCAAAGCACCTTTCCGCAGAAAATACGGTGTCCTTGCCGAGCCGACGGACAAAACGACCTCCGACGCCGGTCACCGTCCTTCACGTTTATTCCGCAGAAAATGGAATGTTGATCAGAAATGAGGAATTGTGATGAAAATATTGGTAGTGGAAGATGAAATTGGTCTTGCAGAAGCAATGGGTGCGATTTTGAGAAAAGAAGGCTACAGCGTTGATATTGCAAATGACGGAAAGAGTGGTCTGGATAAAGCACTGGCAGGAGATTTTGACTGTATTGTGCTGGATATTATGATGCCTGTGATGAACGGATTGGATGTATTAACATTTTTAAGAATTAAGGAAGTCGAAACGCCCGTGCTGCTTTTGACGGCTAAATCAGAGGTAGACGACAAAATCAAAGGGCTTGACTGCGGTGCGGACGATTATCTGACAAAGCCGTTTGTGACAGGAGAGCTTCTGGCAAGAATCAGAGCCATGACAAGGCGCAGGGGAATCGTTGTTGAAGCAAACCCGAAATATGGGGACGTTTCTCTTGACCTGAAAAAAGGTGAGTTGATTTGCGGAGGAAGTTCTGTCGTTCTGGGACGAAAAGAATTACAAATGATGGAGCTGCTGATATCAAGCGGAAGAAATATTGTTACAAAGGAAGATTTTGTCAAAAAAGTATGGGGAAGTACTGATGACAGCGATTACAATAATGTGGAAGTCTATATTTCCTTTTTGAGAAAAAAACTCCAAACGGTTCATTCCAATGTGCAAATAAAAACAAGGAGAGGATTAGGCTATTGCCTTGACGGTACATAACAATGATAAAAAGGCTGCAACAGAAAATTGTAATCATCATCACGCTGCTTTTAGCTGTAAGCGTTCTTGTTGTCATGCTTGCTATTAACATTGTGGCACAGTCGCAGAGTGTAAGGCAGTTGAAAGACAGAATGTCGGCAATTGCCGATCAGAACGGAATTGCGGTCAGAGGAAATATCGATCCTTATCAGGGGGAGGATAGTGCCTATATCGATAATTTTTCTGTTATTATCAATAATTATAATGAGATAGTTCAAATTACTTTTAACAGAGATATTATCGTAAATGAAGATGATATTATTGAATATGTCAACAGTGCCCTTCAAACACAGCAGGAATTTGGTTTTCTGGGAAGATATGCCTTTCTTGTCAGTAATAAGCACAGCGGAAAAATTATTGTATTTCTCGATGCCACCACACATAATCAGCAAACAAGAAATCTGATCATCACCACAAGTATGATCGGAGTTGCGGCGGTAATCTTGTTTTTCCTGCTTGCTGTCGGACTTTCCTTCTGGCTTGTAAAGCCTGTTAAGGAGACATTTGAGGGGCAGAAACGATTTATTTCAAATGCAAGCCACGAACTGAAAACACCGTTGGCGGTAATCAGTGCCAATGCGGATGTACTTGAAGCCGAAATAGGGGAGAATAAATGGCTGGGTTATATCCACTCTGAGGCAAGTCGAATGAGCGAGCTTGTCAACGAACTGCTTTTCCTTGCCAGAATAGATGATAAAAGCGGCCACAAGATGGTGACGGCGGAATTCAGTCTGACCGATACGGTGCTGCAGACGGCTCTGCCGTTTGAAAGCAGGATGTTTGAAGAAGGCAAAAAGTTTGATGTGGATGCACAAGAAGGCGTTATGCTGGACGGCGATCAAAGTGCTATTAAACACGTTCTGACCATACTGATCGACAATGCAGTAAAATACTCCGCCGAAAAAGGAGAAATCAGTGTAAAGCTCTATACCAAAAACAATAAAAAAATTCTGGAAGTATATAATACAGGTGTGGGGATAAAACCCGATAAGCTCGATAAGATTTTTGAGCGTTTTTATCGAGAGGACGAAGCACGAAACAGCAAAAGCGGTGGTTACGGTTTGGGGCTTTCTATTGCTTACGAGGTCGTTAAAATGCACAAAGGCACAATTAAAGCAGAAAGCGACTACGGTCACTGGGTGCGATTTACCGCTATGTTCAATTAGCAACTGTTATGATTGTGGAGAGGATAGGATATACGGCATAGAAGAAAAATTTGATACTTTTACGCTTTAAAGTCTTGACAATTTAAAGCAATGGTGTTATGATAACAGTGTCAGATATTTTCGGAAAGGGGAGCACCGCTGTGACAAAGACTGTTTATGCACGATTTAGCGAATATTTTTATTTCGATTCATGTGAATTTTTTGCATGGGTAATCCATTCGTGCATTCCGAAAGCGGTGCAGTCTGTATAGTCTGATTGTATTGACAGCTTTTTTGACGGAGTCCGCACGGATTCCGTCTTTTTCAATTTATCTTATTGGAGGAACAAATTATGATCATTGTACTGAAACCAAATACAGAAAAGGAACAACTTATTCTCTTCAAAGCGGCTCTGGAGGAAAAATACAACGTGACAGTCAATACATGGATCGGTGTGGAATCTACCGTTTTAGGACTGATCGGCGATACCACACAGGTGGACGAGGACTGGGTCAATGCGCAGGAAATTGTTGAAAGTGTTAAGCGTGTGCAGGAACCTTACAAGAAGGCGAACCGTAAATTCCACCCCGATAATACTGTCATTGAACTTCCTACAGGACAGAAAATCGGTGACGGTAGTTTGTGTATTATGGCAGGCCCTTGTTCTGTTGAATCCGAGGAGCAGATCAATTTCGTTGCGGAAAGGGTCAAGGCGGCAGGTGCGACGTTCCTCAGGGGCGGTGCGTTCAAGCCGAGAACCTCGCCGTATTCATTCCAGGGACTGAAATCTGAGGGACTTGACCTTCTTAAAGGTGCAAGAAAGGTGACAGGACTTCCTATCGTTACCGAAATTATGAGCACGGCACATATTGATATGTTTGAGGGTGTTGACATTATTCAGGTCGGTGCAAGAAATATGCAGAATTTTGAGCTTCTTAAACAGCTCGGAAAAATTGATAAACCGATCCTTCTCAAAAGAGGACTTGCCAATACCATCGAAGAATGGATCATGAGTGCGGAATATATCATGGCAGGCGGCAACGATAAGGTAATACTTTGTGAAAGAGGTATCCGTACTTATGAAACTGCTACAAGAAATACGCTTGACCTTTCGGCGGTACCGGTGATCAAAAAGCTTTCTCATCTTCCTGTTATTGTTGACCCGAGCCACGCAACGGGTAAAGCATGGCTCGTAGAGCAGATGTCGCTTGCGGCTGTAGCGGCAGGAGCAGACGGCTTGATGATAGAGGTACACAACGACCCGAAACACGCTCTTTCCGACGGCGCACAATCCCTCACTCCCGACCAGTTCGATCAGGTAGCCCGCAAAGTTTTTGCCCTGAAAAAAGCTTATGATGAAATCAATGCTTAAGGCGAAACGAATTTTTTAGAAAGTGATAATAAACGCTATTGAAAATTTCCTATTGCCTATACAAAAAATCGGAGCGCTTGGTTTGCGTTCCGATTTTTTGCTTTATTTGATTTTTGAAATGATATGGGCGGTGCGCTCTATATCGCTGTGTCTTGTGAAGACGGAAGGGGAAATACGCACAGCACCTGTTTCGAGAGTACCTAAAGCTTCATGTGCAGAGGGACTGCAGTGCAGACCGGCACGGACCGCAATACCGTTTTTTGACAATCGGGCGGCACAATCTTCGCTGTCCAGACCTTCAATATTGAAGGATAATACCGGAGCAAAATGTGATGCTTCGGGCATAGGTGTATATAGTCGTACATGAGACATTTTTTCAAGACGTTTATACAGAGCAGTGATAAGACTGAGCTCGTGTGAAAATATATTGTCGATTCCTCTTGTGCGGACAAAATCAATGCCCGCTTTCAGTCCTGCGATTCCCGGGAGGTTCGCTGTGCCGCTTTCATATCTGTCGGGAAGCTCCTCGGGCTGGGTCAGAGAAATGGAATTACTGCCTGTTCCACCCTGCATGATTTCTTCAGGCAGAACAGAACCGGAAAGAAGCATCATTCCCGTTCCCATCGGACCGTAAAGTCCTTTGTGTCCTGCGGTGCAGACGATATCATAGCCCATTTCGCCGATATTCAAAGGCAGAACGCCTGCACTCTGTGCGGCGTCAACAATAAAAATAAGACCGTAAGTGTGAGCAAGTGCACACAGTCTTTCTATAGGAAGTCTGATACCCCAGACGTTGGAAGCGTGGGTACAGATGATTGCTTTTGTGTTTGCATTGATGCTTTTGCGGAAGCTGTCAACGGTTTTATCATCGTCTTTAGCCGATACTTCCGCCTTGGTAACGCTGATGCCCTTTTCTTCAAGTGCTTTTAAAGGACGCATGACCGCATTATGCTCCAGTGCCGAAACAACAACATGGTCGCCCTTTTTTAAAATGCCTTTTATCGCTGTATTCAGTGCCATTGTGCAGTTCTGCATGAATATGACATTTTCGGGGGAGCCGATACCAAAAAATTCTGCTGCTGTCGTTCGTGCATCATATATCGTTTTTGCCGCTGCAAGCGACATGGAATGACCGCTTCGTCCGGGATTGGCGGAAGCTCTCATCGTCTGAGAAACGGCATTTGATACCTTTTGCGGTTTGGGATAAGTGGTAGCCGAATTGTCAAGATATATCATTCCTGATCCCGTCCTTCCGTAAAGCCAATGACCTTCACTCTGTTTTTGACCAGTATTTCCATTGCTTTATCGGTCAGTTCCGCCGATACCTCTAAACTGTATCCGCATCCGAGTTTTGATGAACGTCTTTGTGTTCTTTTTACTCTTGATTTTATTCCGTATGAAGACAGTACCTTCTGTCCCATCATTGCATATGTCACGGACGACACGTGTATTTGTCCTGTCCCCAATTTGATCACCTCGCTTTTATTACCATAGTATGCAAAA
>ONGS01000141.1 GCA_900317395.1 uncultured Eubacteriales bacterium
AGAGGGACATTATATTCTCCGCCCTGACCAGTTGGAAGAAGAATTTAAGGGCTGTCTGGAGCTTGCAAAATACTGTCTTGATACAGTAGGACTTCTTGAGGACTGCACCTTCCGTTTCTCACAGTGGGATCCGAAAAACCCGAACAACAAATATGAGGGTACAGCGGAGCAATGGGAAGAAGCTCAATCTGTTATGAAAAAAATCCTTGACAATATCGGACTTGATTATGAAGTCGGCATTGACGAGGCTGCTTTCTACGGTCCGAAGCTTGATATCCAGTACAAAAACGTATTCGGTAAGGAAGATACGATCGTAACGATCCAGATCGATATGCTTCTTGCAGAAAAATTCGGTATGTACTATATTGACAAAGACGGTCAGAAAAAATTACCGTATATTATCCACAGAACTTCTCTCGGCTGCTATGAAAGAACACTTGCTTATATGCTTGAACGTTTTGCAGGTGCATTGCCGCTGTGGCTCAGCCCCGAGCAGGTTCGTGTACTTCCGCTGAGTGAAAACCTTGCAGAGCAGGCTAAGGAAATTGAAGCAAAACTCAATGCCGCAGGTATCAGAGTTTCTACCGATCTCAGAAGCGAAAAGATCGGCTACAAGATCAGAGAAGCACAGCTTGAAAAAATACCTTATATGCTCGTTATCGGCAATAAGGAAGTTGAGGACGGTACGGTTTCCGTTCGCAGCAGAAAGAATGCTAATCTCGGTGCAATGCCGCTTGACGACTTTATTAAAATGGCTCAGGAAGAAATTGACACCAAGAAAAGAGACTAACAATAAAAACGGTCGATATGCTTTTGTATATCGACCGTTATATATAAAGGATGGGTTATTAATGACAGATAAAGAAAAAGCAGAAGAAGCGGTAAGACTACTTGAAAAAGAATACCCTGACGCTGTTTGTTCGCTTGTATATACCGACCCTTTGCAGCTGCTAATTGCCACAAGACTTGCTGCACAATGTACGGACAAGCGTGTAAATATGGTTACTCCTGCCCTTTTTGAGCGTTTCCCGACCGCAAAGGATTTTGCAGAAGCAAAAGTGGAAGAAATAGAAGAACTGATCAAATCCTGCGGCTTATACAAAACCAAAGCAAAGGATATCTCCGCTATGACGAAAATTCTTTGCAAGGATTATGACAGTGTTGTTCCCGACACCGTTGAAGAGCTTGTTAAACTGCCCGGAATCGGCAGAAAAACTGCTAATCTTGTGGTAGGCGATATTTACGGTAAGCCTGCCGTTGTGGTTGACACACACTGCATAAGAATTACGGGCAGACTCGGCTTTCATGATATCAAAGATGCCGCAAAAATCGAAAAGATACTGCGCCCCCTGTTGCCTCCCGAAAAATCCAACGATTTCTGTCACCGTCTGGTACTTCACGGAAGGGCGGTATGCGATGCCAGAAAACCGAAATGCGAAAACTGCTGTCTGAAAGAAATATGCGACACTTACCAAAACTAATACTGTCATGCTGAGTGTAAGCGAAGGAGCTTTGAAAGCTTCCTCACTCCATTCCCAATGAGTTGTTTATTATAAAAACGAAAGACCTGCACGGGAAAGCCTGTGCGGGTCCTTTTTAATAGATTAATTAAAATCAGTCTTTTGCTTCTTCTTTCTTGGAAACAGACTCGTCTGCTTTTTCAGATGTGCCGAAAATATTGAAACGGAACAACTTTGTTTCGTCCTCGGGCTTCTGACACTCAAGATGAGCGTTGCCAATCTTGCCGCCCTCAATGATCTGTGTAAGACCAATCAGCTGGCAAAGCTTACTTTTAAGGTTAAGGCGGTCGCCCTCATCTGTTACGAGGAATACGTCACCCTCACATTTATCGATTTCTGAAAGGAAAGCCTGAACTTCTACATCATGTACTTCAATTGTTGCCATAATAAATACCTCCTAAATTTTTTCAGGTATATTTTTTACCTGCTGAATTTATTATAGCACATAAATTACGGTTGTCAATCTGTTTTTTTAAATTCGGAACAGTTATTTGTTGAATATGCAGTATTATTAAAATGTTTTTGTGTATATTGCCATATTAATAAAATTTGTCATGAAATAATTTGACCGTCGCTGATTTTTATGCACCTTTTGGCACTTTCTGCAATAGAATTGTCGTGCGTGATCATCACAACGGTTACGCCTTCCACATTCATTGATCTAATGATATTCAGCACTTCTTTTCCTGATTTTTTATCAAGGCTTCCCGTTGGTTCATCTGCAAGCAGTATTTCGGGTTTTGCTGCGATTGCTCTTGCAATTGCGGCCCTCTGCTGTTGACCTCCCGACAACTCACTTGGTTTATGATACATTCTTTCTGCAAGACCAACTTTTTCCAACGCCGATTTTGCAAGAACGTATCGTTCATGTCTGCCGACACCTCGATACATCAGCGGAAGTTCTACATTTTCTACGGCAGTCAGTGTCGGGATCAGGTTAAAACTTTGAAAAATAAATCCGATCGTACGGCTTCGGATATATGCCATCTTTTTCTCGCTAAGGCTTGAAATATCGGTCCTGTTAAGGTAATATTTTCCGGAATCCGCTGTATCAAGACAGCCCAAAATATTCATCAGTGTAGATTTTCCTGAACCCGACTGACCGATGACAGCGACAAACTCACCGCTGCCTATTTTCAGATTAACGTTTTTCAGTGCATTCAGTTCTTCACTACCTGTATGATAGGTTCTGCTAACATTTTCAAGTCTAATAATCTCTTTCATATGATACTCTCCGTAAATAATTGATAAATTTATTATTTACCATAAACCATATCCTGATACAAAGAAAACAGACAGTTCCGAAAACTGCCTGTTCTGTATTATTTCCTGTCTTTCGGTACACGAAAAACAATAGTTTTGTCAAGTTCTGAATCGGATGGGCGCTTTTGTGCTGTAGGTCTTTGTTTATTCTGAGAGACACTTCTTGTCGGACGCTGCGGGCGTGGACGTGGATGCGGTGCAGATACATAAACAACATCTTCCTCATTTGTTCTTCTTCTCGGCGGTGCCGGTCGGCTGCGTTTCGACGGAGAAGATACATATGTGACATCTTCGTCACTGCGAACCCTCTTGACAGAGGAACGAGATTTATTTTTTGGTATCTGCCTTGCATATGTCACGCCTTCATCATTTGCTCTTTGCGGAGTCTGCACGGGATTGCGACGGATATCCGGATTTCCTGTATTTGTTCTGCGCTGTCTGTTCAGCGGTCGTCCATTTTCTGCAGAAAGTTTTTGTCTTGCGGCTTTGGCAACTGCTTTCTGTCGTGCTTTTCTGCTGCGCTCGGGTTCAATAAATATGATATATGCTCCAAAAAGCAAAACCAGTGCAAGATCAATAATGATAATCATGATAGTGACAAAGGTATATCCCGAAGAAAAGCCCTGCTCGGAATTTTCCTCTTTGTCTCTGCTTTCAATTTGTATGGAGTCATCAAAGACAGCAAGATTTTTGATATTGTCCCCTGCCTTGCCATTATTTCTGGCATACTCGTCGAGATACATATTATTATCACTATATATCACAAGCTCGGGAACCTGATTGAATGCATTGTCTTCCAGCTTTTTGGGATTTTTATAAAATACTGCCGCTGTCAGATTCGGACATTCGCTGAAAGAAGAATTTTTCAGCTCCGTATCTCCGTTAAATTCCACCCTTAAAAGACTTGTACAGCCTTCAAAAGCATTCTTTTCTATCTCCTGAACACTCATCGGAAAAACAAAGCGCTTGACGCTCTTGCAGTCTTTGAATGCTCTTTCCCCTATTTTTTTCACGCCGTTGCTGATCTCGACCGTTTTCAAAGATTCACAGCTTTCAAAGGCTCCCTCGTTGATCACAGCAACATTTTGCGATATTTTGACAAATTCGAGTCCCGATTGCGCAAATGTGTAATTATTCAACACACTGATACCGGAAGGAATATCAACTGATTTCAGATTTGTACATCCGTAAAATACTTTCTCCCCGATCTTTTCTACAGAGTCGGGAATATAAATATCATTCAAAGAGGTACATCCCTCAAATGCGGAATTATCGATCGTACTAACGGTACTCGGGATCATTACCTCCGTGATTTTTGTATTTCCGGCAAAAGCATAACTGCCGACAGTTTTGATTTTTTTCGGTATACTTTTTATTGTGGAATCCCCTGTGTATTTCACCAGGATACCATCACCAATAGTGACAAATTCTTCCTTCTGTGAATTAAGCCATTTGGTGTTTTCAAGTGCATATCCACCGAAATATCTTAATGCTTTTGGGATCCCCGGGTTTTCAAGCGAAGTGCAGTTCAGAAATGCATAATCCCCTATCGTATCAAGACTGTTAGGTAGTTTTACGGTAACAATAGATTTACATTCCGAAAAAGCATATTTCCCTATTTCCTTCACACCGTCATCAATACTGATATCGGTAAGAGAAGTACATCCCGAAAACGCCGAATCGCCTATGTTCTGGACATTTCCCGGTATCTGTATTTTACTCAACGCTGTACAGCCTTCAAAAGCACCGACATCAATATATTTTATCTTATTGGATACGTCAAGCTCCTTAATCATTGTATTATCCTTAAAAGCCGCCGGCCCTATAGAGGTAACATCATAATTCTCCACCTGCGGAGGAACAGCTATATAAAGACTGCTGCCCGAATACTGAACTAACTCCGCAGTTTTGCCGTCATCCGATACGACATATTTAAAATCACCGTTATCAATAAATTCCTTCGCATTTGCTTTTTGTCCTGCACAAAAGCTTACTGACAACACAGCCGCCGTTATAACAGCCGTTAATTTCAAAGCTTTATTGCTCATATATTATTCTCCTTCAAATCATATGATTTACTTCCTGTTATCAATATTATAACGATATTCTTTCGGAGTCATATTATATTTTTTCTTAAAAATACGGTTAAAATACGACAGATTGGTGATCCCTATTTTTGCTGCAACCTCCGTGATCTGCAGACCTGTCGTAAGCAACAGATTAGTAGCAATATTCAGCCTGTAATCATTGATATATTCGATACAGGTCATTCCCATATATTTTTTGAAAAATCGCATGAAATAATGCTTGCTCAGATTTACACTTTCGGCAAGCTCTTCAATGGTAATGGGATTCATATAATTTTCATCAATATAATCCAGTATTGTTTTAATATTGCGAGTCGTATTATCCTTAACACTCGTTTCTTTGATCTCGGGTTCAAGAAAATAAGAAAAAAGAAGATAAAACAAATTAAAAAGCCCTGCTTTGATTTTAATTTCAAAAAAATTGTTCTTATTATCATAAGCATTTATCAAAGACCTGATACACTCCAGAAGTTCGGAATAATGTGGGGCATCCGGCGAAATGACAATCGGACTGATATACATCTTATCAAGAAACGGAGTGAAGTATTTGATAGAACAAGCATCCGTATTATTGCTTGTCAGCATATTGAAATTAAAAATCAGCGTTCTGAACTTTGTACGCACATTTTCAATATTCCTGAATGAATGAAGCGTACACGGATCGACAAGAATGATATCTCCCTGTCTTACATGGTATTTTTCAAGATCGATATACTCCTCAAATTCGCCGCTTTCCACATATACGATTTCCATTTCGTCATGCCAGTGCATAGGGTAAGTGGTATAAAAATCAGGCATGATCGTATTCACGACCACAAAAGGAAGAAGAAAATCTCCTTTATGACCTGTCTCTTTCAATACCATAAGTTCATCACGCTGCATTGTTATTTTCTCCTTAACAAGGTTTTGAATTTGCATAATCAGTAATGTTTCAGATTCAGAATTTATCATAATTTATCAAAAAATGATACAATAGTATTATAATACGATTATGACAATCTATCAATAGCAGTAAGATATCTTTTTTGATATTATAATATCTTTAAAGTTATATTTAACTAAAAATCATTATTTAAAGCAATACCGAACAGAGATTGTGCCGATGTTGCCTTAAGTTTAAAATATACTTTGATTTTGGTATACTTGTAGAAAATTACTTGTAAGATGATAAAAAATATGTTATAATAAATTGGGTTATACCGACAGATACTTTGTACTTTTCGGTGTAAATCTCTATTTCACAAGGAGAGGAACGTATAGATGTATAAGATCGTCAGAAAAAAAGAACTTAATCCTACGGTTACTCTGATGGAAATTGAAGCACCGCTCATCGCAAAAAAAGCGGAGCCCGGTCAGTTTATTATTTTCAGAGCCAAAGAGGACAGCGAACGTGTACCCCTCACGATTGCTGATTTTGACAGAGAAAAGGGTACTGTCACGATTATTTTCCAGATCGTCGGCGGAGCAACTATGGAACTGAATACGCTGAATGAGGGCGACAGCCTTCATGATTTTGTTGGCCCTCTTGGTCAGCCAAGCGAGACGGAAGGTCTTAAAAAAGTTGCCGTTGTCGGCGGCGGCGTAGGCTGTGCTATTGCTTATCCTATTGCAAAAAAACTTCATCATCTCGGATGCGAAGTTCACAGTATTGTCGGCTTCAGAAATAAAGACTTGGTAATTCTTGAAGACGAATTCAAAGCTGTAAGCTCAAAACTTTGTATGATGACCGACGATGGAAGCTACGGTACAAAAGGTCTTGTTACCAATGCGCTTGAAGAACTTATCAAGGACGGTAATCAGTATGATGAGGTTATTGCTATCGGTCCTGTTATTATGATGAAATTTGTTGCTCAGCTAACAAAGAAGTATGATATCAAAACCATCGTAAGCATGAACCCCATCATGATAGACGGAACGGGAATGTGCGGCGGCTGCCGTCTTACTGTCGGCGGTGAAACAAAATTTGCCTGTGTGGACGGTCCAGATTTTGACGGTCATCTGGTAGATTTTGATGAGGCAATGCACAGAGGTACGATGTACAGGGATTTTGAAACTCACGCACGTGAAGCATCCTGTAATCTGCTCAGTCAGGAGGTTAAGTAATCATGGCGGTAAAAAGAAATATGGATCCCAAAAAGTGTCCTATGCCTGTGCAGGATCCTGAAGTAAGAAGAAATAATTTTGACGAGGTTGCTCTCGGTTATACTTATGAAATGGCTGTCAATGAGGCAAAACGCTGTCTGAACTGCAAACATAAACCATGCAGAAGCGCATGTCCTGTGCAGATCGATATTCCTGCATTTATCGAAAGAGTTGCGAACGAGGATATAGAGGGTGCTTATAAAATCATTTCTGAGTCAAGTTCACTTCCTGCTGTCTGCGGTCGTGTATGTCCGCAAGAAAATCAGTGCGAAGGCAAATGTGTAAGAGGTATCAAGGCAGGCTGTGAAGCAGTCGGTATCGGCAGACTGGAAAGATTTGTTGCTGACTGGCATCGTGAACACAGCACAGAAAAACCTGAGATCCCGACACCGAACGGTCATAAAGTAGCAATTATCGGTGCAGGTCCGAGCGGTCTTACTGCAGCAGGCGACCTTGCCAAACTTGGCTACAAGGTAACGATCTATGAAGCACTGCACCTTGCAGGTGGCGTTCTTGTTTACGGTATTCCCGAATTCAGACTTCCGAAAATCATCGTGCAGAAGGAAATCGACAATCTGAAAGCAATTGGCGTAGATGTTGAAACAAACATGGTTATCGGTAAGGTACTGACAATTGACGAGCTTTTTGAAATGGGCAACGAAGCTATTTATATCGGTAGCGGCGCAGGTCTCCCCCGTTTTATGAATATTCCGGGTGAAAGCTTGAAAGGTGTTTATTCAGCTAACGAATATCTTACACGAATCAATCTTATGAAAGCCTATAAAGAGGGCAGCAAAACGCCTATCAAGCACAGCAAAAAAGTTGCTGTTGTCGGCGGCGGTAATGTTGCAATGGATGCGGCTCGTTCCGCTAAAAGAATGGGTGCAGAAGAAGTATATATTGTATACCGCCGTGGTATGGAGGAGCTTCCTGCAAGAAAAGAGGAAGTGGAACACGCAGAAGAAGAAGGCATTATCTTCAAAACGCTTACCAACCCGATTGAAGTGATCGGCAACGAAGCTGGCGAAGTGAGCGGTATGAAATGCGTTGAAATGGAGCTTGGCGAACCTGATGCAAGCGGAAGACGCCGTCCGATCGTCAAAGAGGGCAGTGAATTTGTTCTGGAAGTTGACACAATGATTATGTCAATCGGCACAAGTCCGAACCCGCTGATCAGAAGCACCACGCCCGGTCTTGAAACCAACAAGCACGGTTGTATTGTAACAGACGGCGATGACGGTCTGACAACTCGTGAAGGCGTATATGCCGGCGGTGATGCTGTAACAGGTGCAGCAACCGTTATCCTTGCCATGGGTGCCGGAAAAGCTGCTGCCAAAGCGATTGATAAGTACATCAAGGAAAAAAATAATAAGGAATGATTATGTTCCTAACTTACCGGATTCTTGATTAAGAAAAGGGATAAACCAGTTTTTGATTGGTTTATCCCTTTCTTTATTGCAATTCTGCACCTTCCGCTTTAAGCATATCAATTATTTTAAAAATACGACAATAAAAAAAGAGTCCCGGAAAACCGAGACTCTGAATATTGTATTAGACCGCTCTTGTTACCTTGCCTGAACGCAGACAACGGGTGCATACATTAACTCTCTTGGGTGTGCCATTAACGATAGCCTTAACTTTAACAACGTTCGGCTTCCAAGTTCTGTTTGAGCGTCTATGTGAGTGAGATACCTTGATACCAAAAGTAACTCCCTTGTTGCAAATTTCACACTTTGCCATGATTGCACCTCCTTAGGGTGTTATGAAGTATAAGCTTGAAAATAATATTAAGTAAGGATTGAATTACTTAATCTCAACTTCAGCTCCAACTTCAGCAAGCTTTGTTTTAATAGCTTCAGCGTCGTCCTTGCTTACAGCTTCCTTAAGTGTCTTAGGAGCACCGTCAACAACAGCCTTTGCATCCTTCAGACCAAGACCTGTGATCTCACGAACAACCTTGATAACTTTGATCTTCTCTGCGCCTGCGTTCTTGAGAATAACATCAAACTCTGTCTTCTCTTCAGCAGCAGCACCGCCCTCAGCAGGAGCAGCAACAGCAACAGCAGCTGCAGCAGATACGCCGAACTCGTCTTCTACAGCGTGTACAAGCTCTGAAAGCTCGAGAACTGTAAGACCCTTTAATTCTTCTACAATATTTGTAACCTTTTCTGATGCCATG
>ONGS01000051.1 GCA_900317395.1 uncultured Eubacteriales bacterium
ACGGCTTCTCCGCATTCTGACAACTGCACATGCGGGACGTCGAGGACGCCGTCCCCTACAAGAATCTCGGACAAAATGCAGCGCCTTTCCTGCGTGCAGATCGTCACAAAATACGCCCCTGCATTATAATCAAACTCCGACAGGCGGATGGATTTTCGTTTCGGATATTCCATGCGAATCACCTCGCTTGTATTGGATGATACCACAAATCCCTGATGACGTCAGCAATCAGGGATGAACAGGTATTGACCTCGGCGAAGAAAACATGCGTATTGGCATATCTTTGAACATCTATGGAACATCATTGAATGTCAGCGAACATCTTTTGAACATCGAGGAACATTAATAAACAAAGATGGAGCGGCTGCGAATGTCGCTCCATTATTTTATTATTATTTTGACAATAAAATTGATTGTGTTCTGGAAAAATGTGTGATACTATGAAGGTGCCACACAAACTTCATATTGCTCTTTCACTTAGGGAAGGTGTTTTTACCTTTTGGTAAAAACGCATTCTCCAATTCTGCTTTCCCTTTGTGAAAGAGAAGTTTGTGTGGCAACAAACGGAGCTCTGCGTTTTTCGTGCGTGGCTTCGTTTGAGGCCACGCACTTTTTTTCTCCTGAAGTGCAAAGAAAAATTCTAGAAAGAGAGGTTGGAGGAATGAAAAGCAAAACAACAGCATTAATTTTGTCAGTACTTGTAGGAGGCCTAGGGGTTGATCGTTTTTATCTAGGCTATACCGGCATGGGAGTACTGAAATTACTGACAGCTGGTTGTCTTGGTATCCTTTGGATTATCGATATTGTGAACATCGCCACGGGTAAGCTTCTTCCCGCTGATGGATCCCCATATGATGACGATACCGTTGCCAGCCCGAGACAGCAAGCCCAGCCAGACGATATTTACAAAAACCTCGAAAGAGCAGCAAAGCTTCATGAGCAGGGTGTTCTTACTGATGAAGAATTTGCCAAGATGAAAGCTGATCTCATGTCCCATATTTGAGGTAGTGTAATGGAAACGATTAAGAAGAACAACCCATATCGATATGTAGCGGGAGCGCTGTTTGTAATCTGTGGTATTTACGGCTCTTTGATGGATTATTGGATAATATCCGATCTAGGATGCGGATGGGATTATGAAATCACTTATCAGCCATATAGAGCTTTCATACTGGTTGGATTTGTTGCATGCATTTTTTTGGCAATCGGGTTATTTGTCAGAAATCGATCATTAATGATTGCAGGATGTAGCGTATTTATTGTTATTCATCTGGTTTTGATTCTCTATGTTGTCATTACGCATGATCAACGAATGGGACAAATACTTGATGGTAGTTACAATACTCTCAACCATGCAATTCTATTAGTTGCAGCTTTACTCTTGCTTTTATGTATCTTACAAAAGCCAAATCGTCCAATTGAGCTTGGAATTGCTTCTGGCGCACTTGTGATTATTGCCTTTTTTGCCTGCGGGCTTATCGCAATTCACATGTATAATGAAGCATATAATAATTATTCTTATTCTTTTTCTTCATATTCATTCGGTGATGATTATTTTCGTTTTAAGTATTTTTTTAGCAGTTTTTTACGTGGCGGCGCTTGTCTTTTTACTGGTCTCGCATTGAGCAACAAATTTGAGACTGAAATAAAGAAAAAAGAAATTAACAGTTCGCTTGCACCCGAAGAAATGATACAAAAAATGGAGCAATTAACGCATTTGCTCGAAAAAAGCATTATCACTAAAGAAGAATTTGAAGAAAAGAAAAAGCAAGTGTTAGGTGTGAATGCTCCTAATCCCAGTGAACAAGAAGTCAAAGAAGAATCTAGTTATTAGCAAACAACTGCTTATGACAACAGGGAATGCCTCAACGCGTTCCCTGTTCATTTCTGCTCCAATAACCTAATATATTTGTATGTGGTCGTTCGCCCAAATCACTCAACACAGTGCAGCGCAGAGACTGCGGCTCCTTGCGTGAAGATGAGATGCGGCGCGGGAACCGCATACGGATACCCGGAGAGCAGAAAGCGAACCACAACGAAGAGAAAAACGGCAGCCGCAATCAGAAACACGGCGCAGCCAACGCCGAGGCGACGGCGATGAA
>ONGS01000082.1 GCA_900317395.1 uncultured Eubacteriales bacterium
GATAGAGTACGGCGGATTGGCAAGAACAATATCAAACTGCTGTAGCTGTCCGTGCTCAATAAAGGCAGGGTTTTTGAGGGTATCATCATTGACAATATGAAAATCCTCTACGCCGTGCAAAAACAGATTCATTCTTCCGATCGCACAAGTCAGTTGATTTATTTCCTGCCCGTATAGCTGTAAATTTCTCCATTCCTTACCCTGTGCCTTTAGGTGCGCAATACAGGAAATTAGCATCCCCGCGCTGCCACAGGTTGGGTCATAAACAGACTCTCCACTCTGAGGCTGTAATATTTCCGTCATCAGGTGCACCACAGTTCTGTTTGTGTAGAATTCCTGCGCTGTATGTCCACTGTCATCAGCGAATTGCTTGATAAGGTATTCGTAGCCGTTTCCGAGCTCATCCTCGGGACAGTTGGCAAGTGAAAGCGACTTGGATGAAAAGTGCTCAAGCAGGTCTTTTAGTAATCGGTCGGGTAAACGGTTTTTGTTCGTCCATGCGCCGTCGCCGAATATGCCGGTCATTTTTTCTCCGTTTGCCTTTTCTATTTCCTTGAAAGCGGTTACTATTGCCCTGCCGACGTCCTCGGTGACCTGACGCACATCATTCCAATGATGTCCTTTCGGGACAATAAAGGTATGCAGCTCCTCTTCCGGATAAAACTCGATATCATCGCCATACTCTTCAAGGGCTTTTTCTGTTTCTTCATCATATACATCGCAAATACGCTTAAAGAACATCAGCGGGAAAATATACTGCTTATATGCGCCCGCGTCGATATTTGTGCGGAGCAATACTGCTGATTGCCAAAGGTAGGATTTAAGCTCGTCGATCGTCATACGTTCAGCCATCAATGTATCCTCCTTCCTTCAACAATTTCATCAGTGCTTCTTCACTTTCATGTACTTCTTTCAAAGCAGCAAAAAATTCAGCGCGTACTTTTTTGGGGTCTATTGGCGGCGCAGGTGTTTTTTCAATATAAGTATTCACAGAAAGCGTGTAATCCTTTGAACGGATTGTCTCAAGGTCAACAACCGCGCATTTGTCAATTACATTTTCATATTTCTGCCACAAGCTGAACACCTGATCAGTATCTGCTTCGGTCATTACATTCTTTGCCCGCTGCGCGGTATAAATTCCTGTCGCATCAATCATGCAGATCTTGCCGCGATGAGCAATCGGTTTATTATTATTCAAAAACAAAATACAGGCAGATACTCCTGCGCCGTAAAACAGATTGCCAACCAATGCGATAACACATTCAACGCAATCGGTTTCAATCATCTTTTTGCGGATATCACCTTCACGCCCGCCATGGAATAATACACCCTGTGGCATAACCACAGCACAACGTCCTTTGCCCAGCCGCATGGATTTATACATATGCTGCAACCAAGCATAGTCGGCATTGGAGTCCGTGGGACTGCCCCAAATATTCCGACCCCATTGATCGTTTTCAAATATTTCTGCACCCCAATGATCAAGTCCGAAGGGCGGATTAAATATTATCTGGAGTAGCTGCTATCACAGATTTGCTACGATCGCTTGTTTGTTTCTTTCGGATTTCAGAACGCCTGTCAATGGTCGTGAAACGTGCATTTTAACCTTGACAGGCGTTCTGAAATCCGAACAATGAATATGGCGATCGTAGCAAGCGATGCATCAATAATTATCCTATCACTCCAGATAATTGCGAGAACACAATCAAACTGCTGTAACTGTCCATTATGAACGAACACAGGCTTACGCAGCGTGTCCTCCCGTACAATTTTAAACTCCTTGGCGCCATGAAGGAATAAATTCATACGAGCAATGGCAGATGTGGAAAGATTCTTTTCCTGTCCGTATATTTTTCCGTAGGAGGCTTTTTCATCATCCATGCTACGAATGGCCTCAATTAACATACCGCCGGTTCCGCATGCAGGATCATATACGGATTCACCCGATTTTGGCGCAAGCAACCGTACCATAAGCTTTACCACAGAACGAGGCGTGTAAAACTCACCGGCGTTCTTTTTGCTCATATCGGCGAA
>ONGS01000058.1 GCA_900317395.1 uncultured Eubacteriales bacterium
AATCATCCGCACTCATGTTAAAAGCATCATCAGAACCGCTCTTAATGATTGCAGCAAGTTTTTCATCTGCTTGATAATCATCCGCACTCATATTGAACGCATCATCCGAACCGCTCTTAATGATTGCAGCAAGTTTTTCATCCGCTTTATAGTCATCTGCGCTCATGTTAAAGGCATCGTCTGAACCGCTTTTGATAATGCTGCTGAGGTCGGTGGAATCAATCGGGGCAGGGGCTGAAGTCGATTTTTTCTTTTGCGAATCTGGCATAACAGCCTTTTCCTTTGCCGGTGGTTGATTTGTTGGTTGAGGAGCGGGGGGGACGGTGGAAAAGGGTTTTGAAGATTTTGGTGTTTGCTGAACAGCAGTATAAGCGGCCGCACCGGCAGCTGCCATAGCAGGATTAAACGGTGGTACAGTTGTAGTTTTGGGGGGCGTTACATTACTGCCCGACATAGGAGGCATATTCATCGGCTGAGTCGGAATGCCCGACATAGGAGGCATATTCATCGGCTGAGCAGGAACTCCCGATATAGGAGACATATTCATTGGCTGAGCAGGAACGCCCGGCATAGGAGGCATATTCATCGGCTGAGCAGGAACGCCCGGCATAGGAGGCATATTCATCGGCTGAGTCGGAACTCCCGGCATGGGAGATGGACTGATTGGTTGAGTCGGGTTACTTTGCATAGGAGAATTATTAGCAGAAGGTATGCTGACAAAAGTTGGCTTTATGCTTGATGAAGAATTTGATGTAAATGTTGAAGTGAAATTATTTGCAGAGTGCGAAGTCATCGGAGAGGTAAAATTGTTTGTTGTTGGATTTAAAGTATCAGAAGGGGAAGAAACTGTATTATAGCTTGGGATCGAACCACCAATCATTCCGCCGGGAGTAGAGGATCCCTGATAGCCGGAATATGTTGCAGGGATATTTGTTGCTGATCTCTTTTTGCGTATAAGTGATGAAATACCGGCAATCAAGGAGATAAAACCGCCTAAAGTATAAATTCCGTATCGGATATAGATTATGTTCCGCTGATTTCTCAATTCTTCGCCTGTTCCATCATCAATATAGAAAGCTTGTGAGGGGTCATCCTTATTGACATAGGTGACAAATACATCCCCTGGTTCCAATAAAGCAGCATTTTTTCCGATTAGAATATCCGTAAAGGTGACTTCATAATAATCACCTTCGTATTCGTACTGTGCTGTGATATCATTATATAAATAATCATGCGCTTCATTGCCTACACAAACAGCGTTCACCTGAGCAGCATTGTTCATAAATGCATCCTCTTCTTGCTGCTCAAGAAATGTCGGAATTACTCTGGACAGTCCATATATGAGAACGATTGCGCCGATAATGATAGAAGCAATGGTTGACTTTGTGATCGTATGACCTGTCTGTCTTGATAAAGTACTCATTCATTTTTCTCCTTTGTTGTGTCTGCCGTTTTTTCATTGTTATCAAACAACATATATTTAGTTAATTATACCACTCACAATTTCAAAATGCAATGCAGTTTTAAATTCTGAAAAACAAAAACAAAAACCCTGTCCTTTTCTCATTATTTTATTGACATTTTAGGAAATATGTTATATATTGTTTATAGTTGTTTACATGAGCCGGTGTGTCGGAACTGGTAGACGAGACAGACTCAAATTCTGTTGTCCGAAAGGGTGTGTGGGTACGAGTCACACCAGCGGCGTTTTAATATTTCAGCAATTTAAAAGTTGTTATGCAGCCCTGCACCAACAGGAAACTGTAACAGTCACAGAATAAATTATAGGCAACAGCAGAAGAAAAACAAAATAGGATTCAGTTATTTGCATGAGTAAATGCTTTTTTGATTATATAATCAGCCAGCGTAATTTATGGAGGAGGTAATTTAATGAAAATATCCACTTTTTCCAAAATAATTCTGTTAACAATTTCGACTGTCTGTTTTACCGTAACAGGCGTCGGATGCGGTCGTTCTTTGGATTCTTCTGCTTCCTTAGACACTTCGGACAACAATAGTACTCTCTCTTCCACACAAAGCACTACTGATACAATCACCACTGAAAGCACTGACAATACTTCTGCCGATTTAACAAGCTTGACTGATGAATCGGCAAACCAAACAACGGAGTCAACAAGTCCGACTAGTGAGCAGCAAAGTCAGACGGATAATTCAACAAGCCAGACCGATAAGTCTGAAAATAAGGTAAAAAAAGACAATGAGGAAAACAGCAGCAATATTGTTGTTATGCTTGATCCCGGTCATGATGAAGACGAGAGAGACCAACCTCAGCTTGGCGTAAATGAGCAGGAACTTAATCTAAAAATAGGTTTAGCGTGTTACGATAGGCTTTCAGAATATAAGGGAGTTACACCATACCTTACACGCTATGATCGAAGTTGTCCAAATGCAGATGGACAATTTTCGGGAGAGTATGATTGCATACATAAAAGAGCTTATCTGGCGGAAGAAAAAAACGCAAACATTTTTGTAAGTCTGCACTGCAATGCAACTACAGGGGAGCTTGGAGCAGAAGCAAACGGAATTTCTGTTTATATAACTAATTATCCTGAATTCACTAGCGAATGTGAGAAGCTGGGAAATCTTATTATAAACCATGTTACAAAAACTGTAGACTTAGGATCAAGGGGTGTAATTCTGAGTGACCTTGATGAAAACAAAGGATATTATAAAGATGGCAGTATAAAAGATAAGTATTACCTTCTTAGTTACAACATTGACTACGACCGTCCCGCTATTATCGTTGAACACGCTTTTATGGACAATATTCATGATAACGCGATACTGAAAGACGACGAACAGCTTAAGCTTATGGGACAAGCAGATGCCGACGCTATAGCGGAATATTACGGATTGGAACTAAAATAATCTTAATTGCAGAAAAAACGCTCCAACCGCTTATTAAAGCGGGTATGGAGCGTTTTATTGTGGTGATTGTGAAACAATCTCGTATTTAAGGTGTGTTCACGATAAAGTGAAATTTTTCGACGACTTTTATGTAACCAGTATCATCTGAGTTTTACCAAAAGATCAAAATTGTGTTTGTCCGTATCAGTTCCATATTTATTAATCGCACTTTTTGTTTCTTCCATATCTCGGCCCAGATCACTATACCAGGACTGTGAATTGAAAAACTGTCGGATATGAGAGGTTGAAAAATGATATCCGTACTTTGCGTAAATTGTATTGAGCAGTAACTGTGCATCATTTTCTGAGAGCCACGATACATTTTCACTGGTAAGATAAGTGTTTATCATTGCATAAGCCACATATCCGTCCGATGAATCGTAATAGCTGAAATTATCTTTACCGTAATAGTAGCTGTAATTGTATGGTGACGCATTACCGGCCTGCGGGGTTACATAGATAATTGTTGTTCTATCTCCGTTATTATCAGCTGAAGGCTGGCTCGATGTATCAGCAGTTGATGCCTGACTTGGCTGATCGGCTGATGTTTGTACAGTACTGCTTTCTTCTTTAGGCTTTACGGTAACTATTATCTTTTCATTAATAGCCGGCTGATCTCTGTAAACTACAGAGATCACACAATCTCCTGGCGCTTTGCCAATTATATTTCCTGATGAATCAACGGTTACAATACTTTCATCATCACTTGACCATATAAGATCGCTTGAAAGCACCGGACCGCTGTCCGAATTAACAGTCAGCAGTCTTTTTTCGCTAATGTTGATTTTGCAGGAATTCGGAGTAACATACAGTGCCGTAATTCCCTTAGAAGTTTGGCTCTCTTCAACAGACGGCTGTATTGAAGATTGAGGCTGTTCGGAAGAATCTGACGATTGAGTTTGTGCAGAAGAATCCGAGTTACTGCATCCCGACATAGCAGAAATAAGTAAAGCTGATAAAATAACTGCACACCATCTTTTCATAAATATCAATCCTTTCTTTTTCATATATCCCCCTTTTTCTTGAAAATACAGAATTTATGAAAAAGGATTTGTTATCCGCATTAGCAAAATAGCAATAA
>ONGS01000075.1 GCA_900317395.1 uncultured Eubacteriales bacterium
AAGAGAAAATAAATTATTGGAAGCAATTATGGCAAGAAAAAGTATCTACCCTTAAACCGAATCGAATAAGCGGAATCCAATTAAATGTCGCTTAATTTCACTGACATTTTATATTGCAATTTAGACGGCTTAAACTAACCTAACGAACCGCTTGACGGTTTATAAAAGGGGTGGTATAATATAGGTTATTGTTTGTATGTTTTGTATATGGGGGTGACTGAATGGATGACGAATTTATGTTTGAAATCGACGAACTGATGAATGAGGGCAAGTTTGATGCTGTGATAGAAAAAATCAGGGAGCTTGATGAAGACGAGATGAATCTGGAACTTTCGTTAATTCTTGCTCATGCTCTTTCTCAATGTGCAGAATACCGTGAAGCTTTGGACACGCTGAAATCAGTGGAAGATGAGGCAATCGCCGACGATATGGGATATCATCTTGAAACGGCAGGAGCTCATTTCGGGCTGCACCATTATCATGCGGCAATCGAAGAAGCCCGCAAATGTATCGAAATAGACGAAACCTGTGTGGAACCGTGGTTGCTGCTTTGTCTTGTATATCAGGAAACGGGAGATGATGTGAGATTTGATATGGTTTCCGAGCGTGCAAAAGAACTGGATGAGGAAGCATGGGATAAAATTTTTGGGGACAGAAAAGACGAACTTGCTCTTTTTGATACAAGTGATATTAGCCTCCTTTTAGATTATATTTCAAATCATTTCGGAGAGATTCAATGTATGATTCCTGTTTTGGAAAATGATGAAGTTTCTGGACCACACCCGATTAATTTTTTGCTTGTGAAGCCAAGCAGTAAATTCAATTACTATAAGATCATCAGTATCGGTTTAGGTGCATACAAAGGAATAGAAAATAACAGCGATGAAGTTAAAATACACAGAATAGAAATGGTCACTTTTTTGCCGCCGCATCTTTCGATCATGGAGATCCTTATGGATTATAACTGGGTGGCAAGTATTATGCGGCAGTTCGGTGAAATGATACAATTTGAAAATTCGTGGCTTGGCCCCGGTCATACGATATCATATGGAGATAATCTTGGCGATAACGTGGAATATAACGGTGTTATTTTCAATGATGCTTTTTCTATATGCAATATCGATGAAACATGTGTACTGGATGACGGAGATGAGCTTGAATTTTTGCAGATGATCCCTTTGTACGAGGAAGAAATGCTGTATAAAATCCAAAATGGTGTCGCTACCTTGTTCAAACGGATGAATGAAAAAGCCGACAAGGATATCAATTTTATATATCTTGAAAGAGCAAACACCTGTGCTGAAATATCACGAAAAAAATGGGCACTGCCGAGAAGTGCGATGGAAGAGCTTCTTGAATGGGAGGGTGGCGACGGCTGCTATGCAACCGACAGGATTACAGTCGATAACAGGAAGGTAGGAATCATGTACAGAGAAAAGCCCGCTCATCCAACACTTGACAGTGGTTGGCGGTTTCTTGCAGGCGATGAGGACGAGAAATATATGAGTAATATTGACAACATGGAAATATTCAGGCTGAATACCATTTGTAATTATGATCCCGATATTATTGAATATCTTGACAATCCCGTGGGTTCTGCTTTTTACAGGAGTAAAAACGGTGAATTCAAGCCGATGAAGATGAAATAAATGAAAACGAAAAATAAAAATTTGAAAAGCTCCGTGATTTTTGTTCCGATGATTGCTATATTTTGTACCCTGCTGTGGGGAACGGCTTTTCCTGCTATCAAAATAGGCTATGTACTTTTTTCTGTGGTTTCGACGGATATTCCTGCCAAACTGCTGTTTGCAGGTCTTAGGTTTATGATCGCAGGGTTGATCGTTTTGGGAATCGGTGCATTAAGACATGACTCTGACGGTCTGACGATACGACTGAGAAAAAAGGATATTGCACCGATTGCATTATTATCGCTTTTTCAGACGTTTTTGCAGTATTTTCTGCTTTATATCGGTATTGGCGGCGTATCGGGAACAAGGTCGGCATTGTATACATCTGTTGCAGCCTTTACATCAGTCCTTGCTGCACCGATTTTTTTAAAAAGCGAAAAAATAACCGTAAAAGCATTAGGCGGCTGTATTCTTGGTATAGTCGGGCTTTCCGCTTTGCTTACGGATTCGGATGCGGGCGGTTTTACGCTGACAGGAGATCTGCTTGTAATTCTGTCTAATGTGTCGGGAGCGGCAGGAAACATTGTCAGCAAAAAAATATCGCATCACCGCAGACCCGAGCAGGTTTCGGGATGGCAGCTTCTGATGGGAGGAACGGCATTGACTGTTATCGGACTGCTGTTCGGCGGCAGACTTAATGCACAAAATTATACTGCATGGTTTTTGCTTTTGTATCTTGGCGCAATGGCAGGAATTGCCTTTATGCTATGGACAATGCTTCTGAGAAACAATCCTGTCGGACGTGTTGCAGTGTTCAATTTTCTGATACCTGTTTTCGGAACAATGTGGTCGGGAATTTTCCTCTTTGAAAACATTTTTACCTTACAGAACATTCTCGCGCTTTTACTGGTCAGCGCAGGAATTTTTATCGTGAATTTAAAAAAATCAGAGAAAAAACAATAAATACTACACCGATATTGTAAAACAACAGTATCGGTGTAGTTTTTTTACTCTGCCAGATTCCTTACAGCAACATAAACATCGGAAATTCTGTACCAAGTTGCAAAATTGACTGTACCTGTTACAGGAAGATTGAAGATCTGCTGGAAAATTCGCACAGCTTCTTCGGTTTTCGGACCGTATATTCCATCAACTGCAAGTTTGGGGATCAAAGGAAAATTATTTGATATTGCATTTAGCTGTTCCTGCAAAACACGAACGCCTTGTCCGCTTGACCCGAGGTCAAGATATCCCGGAAAGGAGGAGGGGATTCCATCGACTTTTTCGGCTTCCTGCAAATAAATATCCCTTCCGTAATAGGTCTGCAAAATTCTGAGTGCGGAATACCCCTGATCGGCAAGTTCTTTGGACCCCCATTGACTAAGCCAGCCACTGCGGATTACTCTGATACCGTCGGAATATTGGGCAAGTATTGGTTGGGAAATATTCGGTCTTGTAATATAAAGATTGAATACCTCGTCCACAATATCCGAAACATCTGAAAAGATATTTCTTCCGTAAGTGAATGCCTGATCGTATGCAGTTGAATTTGTCACTGTGAAACTATAACCTTTGCCCCTGTACCATTCGGTGAAAACACGGTTCAGCGTAAAAGATACAATCGCAATGATATTTGCTTTGAGGGCTTCCCTTGGCCATGTTGCGAAGATCTCGGAGCTTGCCACATTTTTGATATAATCCTTGAAGACTACTGTATAATTCGGTGCACTGCTGTCAGACGGATCACCTGCATGAACAATAATAATACTTGGAACGACCGGTTTCGGAAGTACGACTGTTCCGCTTGGAAAGGGTAGACGTTTTGTTTCGGATTCGGGGATTTTTTCGGGGAATCCTCCCATGATCGTAGGGTTGGGGATATCAATGTCATTGTTTTGACCAGGAAAAAAAATATTCTGCAAAGAGGTTATATCCGCATATACCTGTGTTCCGTCGACCGTTACCGTTTCTCCGTCGGGACTTTGTGCTGTAATATTGAATGAACCGAAGGGAAGAGTCGACTCTGCTGTTTCCGTTACAGTGGCATCCGCAACGGGCTCTTCTTCCTCTTCAAGAAGTTCAGCTCTTGCTTGTGCATCCGATTCGGGGATTTGCGGCGGCTCTTCGGGAGATGTGAGGGAAAGCTGTTCTGAGGGAACCTGTAAAATAACCGGTATCAGCTTGCCTTCATTGTCTGTTAAACCGCTTGCAATCAGATTTCCGCTGCTGTCGCTTATTGTGACACTTACATTTTCAAGCGGACTTCCAACCGTATTTGAAAATGCCGATATTTTCAATGTGCCTATTGATGTATTTTCTCCGTTTGCCAAAAAATACCCCTTCTTTCATTTGTTTTTTAAATAATTGAATGTGCCGTAAAGATCAAGTTTGCCGTAGCCCCATTGGTTGTTGGGATAATCGATATTTTTCCCTCGTGCTGCTCCGCCGATGAAAAGAGTTCGTATGATTTCACCGTTCATGGAGGGCAGATTGTTTTTGATAATTCCCCATTCAAGCATCAGAGCCGCTGCACCTGCCGTGACAGCTGCGGCAACACTTGTGCCTGTCATTGTTCCGTAGCCTTCGGGATAAATACCGCCCACTCTTACCCCGGGGGCGGCAAAATCGGGAGCAACTTTCGGGAGTCTTGTCGGTCCCCATGAGGAAGATATCAGCAAACTGCCGTCAAAGCTACTGTAGGCACCGCAGGTTATGGTTCGCAAAGCCGCCGCAGGATAGACAATGGTATACTCGGGAACAGGCCGCAGAAATTCAACAGAATTGTCTACTTGTCCTGTAATCGGAAGCCATGCCCAATAGCTGCCATCAACGATATCATCACCATAAATTTTAATTTCCCAGACACCTTCCGTTGCATTTTCAAGTCCGACCCATATATTGTTGCTGCTGTTGACTGAATACCGCAAATAGATGATCGTGTTTTCGAGAATCAGGGATTCTTTGTATTTTCCGCCCGGCTTGAAAGGCTTTCTTGACATGATTTCGCCGGTGGGAGAGGTGACACTGATAGAAATCTTATCAAAGGAAGCACTGAAAATAATCGTTCCGAAAGATACCCCCTGCCTGCCGACTTTTATGTTAATACTTTCCGTACTGCCGCTTGTGACTTTCCCTTGGGTGTGGTGTTTTGCGTTTGCCTCGTTTCCTGCTGCCGTGACAAAGGCATAACCTGCTCTCTGAGAAACAAAAGAAATATAATCCTCAAACATGGTATTTCCGTCATGGGCGGAAGTGTTTGACCCCATGCCGATCATGATTACAGCAGGCATTTTCAGCCGTATTGACTGCTCAAGAATATATCTGACACCTAACATAAAATCGGTGCTTTCGTAAAGCGAAGGATTATCATTAGAAAGTAAATATCTGTCAATATAATACTGACGTGCACGTCTGAGCTTTACACAAATCAGATTTGCCTTGGGTGCTGCACCAATGTATTCATCTTTTGTATTGGAAGCCGCTGCAGAGGCCATAAAAGTTCCGTGTCCGTCTTCGTCAATGCTCGGAATCACAGAAAGCGGATCTCCGGAAGCAAGGGCGGCATCGATATCTTCTTGGCTGAAAGTTGCCCCGAAATAGATTCCTTCTTCTTTTTTGCCGTCCAGTGTTTGATCCCATAGGCCTAAAAGTTTTGTTGAACCGTCCTCAAACCGAAAGGCATCAAGTGTATAATCAATTCCTGTATCAACAAGACCAATGATGACACCTCTGCCTGTGAGATCAAGAAACGGTTGACCAAGTACTTCCGTGATTCCTGCAGCGTCATTGCTGTTGATATCGACGGGCGACATGATTTTGGGAGTAAAAAGCAGTAAATCTTCGCCAAGTTCCTCATAAGTCTGCTGTATATATTTTTCATTTGTGTATACGATGATATAATCGTTGCCAAATCTTGTTCCAAGATGCAGATACGGACGTGCCGCCGCATACTGCAAAAAGCTGTTGCTTGCGATTGCCTGAAAATCAACTGTTGTGGGGAGTTTGACAAATTCTTCCAGCGGAAGAGAATCTTCTTCCGTAGTCGTTATTGTATTGTCGGGCATTATACATTCACCCTTCCGGATAAGATATTAAGAGAAGTATTAAGGCAAAGTCTGCCATATCCGAACGCTGCGTTGGGATAGTCTGTTCGTTCACTGCGTTTTGCACCAAGACGAAGATAGGCTTTGATACGTTCACCATAAAGAAACGGGGAGTTTCTTTGCACAATGCCCCACTCCATCATCAACGCCGCCGAACCTGTGACAAATGGAGCAGCAAAGCTTGTGCCTGTGAATACATCATATCCGCCGCCTATGCGTGGGGCGGTGATGTTTACAGCAGGTGCGGCAATATCGGGAATGATGAGTTCGGGATTTTCTGTACCTCTGCCCGAAAATTCCGCTATATTTCCGAGTCTGTCATTATAGCCCGATACCCTGATGATTTTTCTTGCGGTAGAGGGAATCGTCAGTGTGTTAAAATTGTCGGGCGAATTGAAATACGTTCCTGTGGTAACTTCTTCTGCTGTCGGAAGCCATATATCAAAATTTCCGTCAACGATCATTCCTGCCTGAAGTCTGAGCGTCCATACACCGGCCGGGATAAAGCCTTCTTCAGCTCTGATATTAAAATAAATCTCCTGTGACACGCTATAGCGAGTCGGCTGGGTATAAACAGCGGTGATGTTCAGGTCTCCCGTGCGGAATGAAGTAACGCTTGCGGAAGGGTTGATGATCCCTGTTTTGAATCCGCTTGGAAGAATTAACTCGGCGCTGATGCTGTCGGAAAAATTTTTCCACATGGAAATGTAAAATTCTGTGATTCCCGAAGCAGTAAAAAAATCAATATTCTTTGTCTCTCCGTTTGCAATACTGCCGGAATAGTGATGACCTGCGCCGCCTTCGTTGCCTGTGGGTACAATGATCGAAAGTTTCCATTCACTGCTGACAGCGGAGATATATTCTTCAAAAAGCGAATCTCCCTTATGGGCACCTTCATTCATACCATAGCTGATATTGATAACGGCAGGTTCACGAAATAATTTTGCCTTGTTGATGACATATCGGAGTCCTCTCATAAGTTCTGTGGATCTTGCAAATTCACTGCTTGACGGGGCAATTCGTACAGCTACGATATCGGCGTCAGGAGCAGCACCTTTGTTGTTGATATCGGTCATTCCGCCGCCTGCGGCAATTCCTGCAACAGCTGTTCCGTGTCCGTTGATGTCAAGCGGGGGGATAATCTCTGTCGGATTTGAAAGGCTTAAAGCCAGATCAATATCTTCTTTTGTGTATTCACTGCCAAAGGAAAATCCCTCGGGCGGATCGCCGTTTCCGCTCTGATCCCAGAAAGAGAGGATCCTTGTTTTTCCGTCATATGTGCGAAAATCGGGGTGGGTATAATCAAGCCCGGTATCGATAATTCCTACAATTACGCCTTGTCCCGTAAGACCGAAGCCGTTTTCCGATTGTGCAGAACGGATACACGACGAAGTCATGCTGAAACTGTCGTTTAAAAATATATCCTTGGGAAGTTCAATATCTTCAACAGCGGGAATATCATAAAGATTGTCGATATCTTCACTGTCTATTACAATAATCGCAAATCCCTGACCTAAATCTTCCTCGGATAAAATACCTGTATTCGCTCTTAAGTTACTTACCAGTTCTTCAAAGCTTGTGCTGTATTTGACAATTACCTCCAAATGTAAACTCACTCCTGAATTCAAATCATCCTATTTTATGCATTAGCAAACGATTAAATGACAAAGCGAACATAAAAATAATAATCGTTTCGGTTGAAATTGGTCTGAGATTATAATATAATTGAAATACTAATGAATAAAGGAATATGATATTATGAGAACAGTAGAAATAGGAGCAAATGATGCAGGTCAGCGACTTGATAAGTTTTTAAGCAAAAAATTCAAAAATATGCCGAAATCACTGATGTATAAATATATACGCAAAAAGTGTATCAAACTCAATGGCAAAAAGTGTGATATTGCCGTTAAGTTGAACGAGGGCGATCTGCTGACATTTTTTATTAAAGATGAGTTTTTTGAAGCCGTGCCCGACCAGTATGATTTTTTGAAAGCACCTGTAAAGCTTGATATTATTTATGAAGATGATCATATCATGCTTTTGAATAAAAAGCCCGGGCTGATTGTACATCCCGATGAAAATTACCATTTTGACAGTCTGATCGCAAGAGTACAGCATTATTTGTATGATAGCGGAAAGTATGACCCGAAGGATGAGAATTCTTTTGCACCTGCTCTTGTTAACCGTATAGATAGAAATACCGGCGGGATCGTAATAGCCGCCAAAACAGCAGAGGCTCTGAGAATACTCAATCAGAAACTCAAAGACAGAGAACTGGAAAAGCTTTATTTGTGTACGGCGGTAGGGATCTTCAAGAAAAAAGAAGGTCTGCTTGTCGATTACCTTGAAAAAAACGAAAAGCAGAACAAAGTGTATATTTCCCGAAAGCCGACACCAAACAGCAAAATTATCAAAACAAAATATAAAGTTCTTGCCGAGAAGGATAATTTCAGTCTTGTAGAGGTTGATCTCCTGACCGGTAGAACGCACCAGATCAGGGCGCATATGGCTTATATCGGTCATCCGCTTCTGGGTGACGGAAAATACGGTAAAAATGAGATCAACCGCAAAATGGGATATAAATGGCAGGCACTTTATTCCTATAAACTGACCTTTCGTTTTACCACAGATGGCGGTGCACTTGAATATCTGAACGGAAGATCTTTCACCGCTCCCGATGTATGGTTTGCGGAGAAGTTCAAGTAAGTGTGATTGAAAAGGTGACAGCCTTGTTGCTCCCAAAACAAGATATTGCCATTTATACTTGCCTGAAATCCATCATTTCAACGAGATATTGAGCGTAATAATATCTTATATACGGTCAGATTTATATAACTGCATTGTTTTTTGTTGTTTTCATTCAAATTTTTGTTAATTTTCTCAGTGATTCCTTAAATCTTAAAAAATTATAAGAATGAGAAAATTTTAAAAAAATAATTATTGACAAATGCCAATAAAAGCAATATAATTGTTTCAACTGAATTAGATATAACGCAAGTTATATCCGTATTATTTTTATATTGGGGGAATATTTGATGAAAAAGACAGTGAAAGCATTGTCATTGTTTTTGGCAGTACCTTTTGCGGCGGCACTAAGCTTTGCGGCTTCAACAACGGCTTCTGCAATCAGCCCGAGTGAGGTCAGGTCATCTCATAATGTCGGAATTTCCGGTTCTTTTACCACAGGAACAGCCGATATAGTGATGAATGACGTTGACGGTGACGGCATATGGACAGGAAATGTTTCGATTGCCAAGGTTACAAGTGATATGCTTGACAGCAGTAAACAGTATGTTTCTTTTAAGGTTCGTCTTGATAATTCTGATTTGATGAGTTGGGGCATCTATGAAAACCAAACAACGTTGAACAATGGAAAAGATGTTCAGGTCAGTGCTGTAGAGGGCCAGCCGCTCGATTTTAAAGTTGAGCTGAAAACAAATCAGATAGATTATCACTATGCCGGAAGTATTACAGCAGGCAGTGATGATGCTTATACCTTATGGCCTGTGTTTTATGAGATACAGCCGTCGGGCATAACACTGAATAAAACCTCTCTTACGCTTACATCAGGAAATACATCTGCTCTTACAGCAAATGTTACTCCTTCAAATATATCAGACAAGTCTGTATCATGGTCTACAAGCAACAGCAAAGTTGCAACTGTATCAAACGGTACGGTAAAGGCTGTCGGTGCAGGTACGGCAACAATAACAGCTAAGACTGTAAATGGAAAAACAGCAAAATGTACCGTAACAGTCAATGTTCTTCCGACTTCCGTTAATCTGAGTAAAACATCTGTAACGCTTGTCAAGGGCAAAACGACAACCATAAAAGCAACTGTGAACCCGAGTAATGCAACAGATAAAACTGTGAAGTGGAAAACTTCTAACAGCAAGGTGGCAACTGTCAGCAATGGCAAAATTACTGCTAAGGGTGCAGGTACGGCGACAATTACCGCAACAACCTCCAACGGTAAAACCAAAACTTGCAAGGTTACCGTAAAAACGCCTCCGACAAGCGTAAAGCTGAATAAAACTTCTCTTACAATCGGTAAGGGAAAAACAGCAACACTCAAAGCAACTGTAAACCCCACCAAAAATGTAACAAGTAAAACTGTAACATGGACAACATCCAATAAGAATGTTGTGACAGTTAAAAATGGAAAAATTACTGCCAAAAAGGTCGGTACGGCTACGATTACTGCTAAAACCGTTAACGGCAAGATCGCAAAATGTAAAGTTACGGTCAAGAATCTTCCTTCTAAGGTCAAGCTGAACAAGACGAAAGCTTCAATCGAGGCAGATGGCTCGGTTACCCTGAAAGCTACCGTATCTCCGACAAATGTCACAAGCAAAAAGGTGACATGGTCTTCCTCCAACAAAAATATCGCCACCGTCAACAGCAGTGGTAAAGTCACAGCCAAAAAGCCCGGTACAGTTACCATTACTGCTAAAACGGTTAACGGTAAAACCGCAAAATGCAAAGTTACTGTCAAGAAAATTAACTATGTCAACAGACTGAAAACCTACATTGACAAACATCCTAACGGTAAACTCAACGGTAGCAAATACATAAAAATGAATAAGAAATTAGGTACATATAATACTACTACCTATATCATTAACGAAAAATCATCTAAAAAGCTGAAAGT
>ONGS01000001.1 GCA_900317395.1 uncultured Eubacteriales bacterium
ATACGGCGGCTCGCCATTTCCCAAAAAAGTTTTGAAGCCGGGCGGTTATTTCTTTTTATATCTTTCTTGACGGAAATCGATTCGGATCGTTGCTCTCATCAATGTTTTTTTGTATTTTATTCATCATTTCATCATCAATTTTTCTTTTATGAAAATAATACTGCATATCGTCATCGGTTATTTCACGTATCACTTTGCATGGGTTTCCTGCTGCAATTGTCCACGAAGGAATATCCTTCGTAACGATCGAACCTGCACCAATGACTACATTATCTCCAATCGTAACCCCGGGGCAGACAACAACATTTCCGCCAAGCCATACATTATTACCAATCGTTACATCTATACCGTATTCATAGCCTGTATTCCTGAGTGCAGGATGAACAGGGTGTCCCGCCGCATAAATGGCAACATTCGGAGCAAAAAGACAATTATCCCCAATCGTGACTTTTCCTACATCTAAAATGGTACAGTTGTAATTGCAGAAAAAGTTTTTGCCGATTTTGATATGGTCGCCGTAATCGCAGTAAAAAGGGGGATTGATAAATGAGTTTTCGGACTGCGGAATCAGCTCCTTAATCAGATTTGCAATTCCTTCAAAATCACTTCTGTCCATGGTATTCAGCTTCCGGGTAAGGCGTCTGGCTCTTTTCTGTTCCTCAAACACCTCACTGTCAGAGAGATATAATTGTTCACTGTCACGTCTTTCTTTATTACTCAGCATATAAATCATCCTTTCTTTGGTTATTTGAGAAGTTCTTCTTAAAAATCACCTTCATGTCCACACCTGATAATAGTTACATCATATCAGACTAAAAACAAAAAAGCAAACAAAATGCCCCACCGATTTCTGCGGTGAGGCATTTTGCCTAAAGCTGTTATAGCATTTGTAGAATGATCAGTCAATATTCAAGTTTATCACTTTGTTACATGATTGATCAGACCGCCATCTTTAATAATACCCTGGATAAACGGCGGAAAAGGCTCTGCCTGATAGGTTTTACCTGTGGTGATATCGGTAATAACACCGGTATCAAAATCAATAGATACTTCATCGCCCGACTTAATTTCCTTGGAAGCGGCTTCACATTCAAGAATCGGCAGACCGATATTGATGGAATTGCGGTAGAAAATTCTTGCAAATGTCGAAGCAATAACACAGCTAATTCCCGATGCTTTTATTGCAATCGGAGCGTGCTCTCTTGACGAACCGCAGCCGAAATTTTTCTCGGCAACGATAATATCGCCCTCTTTGACCTTCTTTGTAAAATCAATGTCGATATCCTCCATACAATGCGATGCAAGCTCCTTGTGTGAGCTTGTGTTCAGATATCTTGCCGGAATAATAACATCTGTATCAACATTATCTCCGTATTTATGTACCGTACCTTGTGCTTTCATAATGTATATTCCTTTCCGAAAAGCGAACCAATATTATTCACTAATCACTATTTTACTTTTGCCGGGTCGGTGATATAGCCTGTTACGGCACTTGCTGCCGCTACGGCCGGACTTGCAAGGTAAACCTCGGATTCAACATGACCCATTCTGCCGACAAAGTTTCTGTTTGTTGTGGTAACGGCTTTTTCGCCCTTTGCCAGTATACCCATATGTCCGCCGAGACACGGGCCGCAGGTCGGAGTAGAAATCACGGCACCTGCTTCAATAAAGATATCAAAAAGTCCCTCGTGCATTGCCTGAAGATATACACTCTGAGTACCCGGTATAATGATACAGCGAACACCCTTTGCTACCTTTTTGCCCCTGAGGATATCAGCTGCCGCTCTGAGATCGGTAATACGTCCGTTGGTGCATGAGCCGATAACTGCCTGATCAATTTTTACCTCTGTTTCGCCGATTTCATCAACGGTTCTTGCATTTTCGGGAAGATGAGGAAAAGCAACCGTCGGGCGGAGCTTTGAAAGGTCGATTACATATTCTTCGTCATACTCAGCATCATCATCTGCTACATATTCATGCGGCTCGCCCCGGAATCTGCCCTGTATATATTCTCTTGTAATATCGTCAACGGGGAAAATACCGTTTTTTGCACCTGCTTCGATTGCCATATTTGCAATACAAAGTCTGTCGTCTATATTAAGGTACTGCAATCCGTCACCGACAAACTCCATTGATCTATAGAGAGCACCGTCAACACCGATTTTTCCGATAATATGTAGAATTACATCTTTACCGCTGATATGCTCGGCAGGCTTGCCTGTCAGCACAAACTTTATAGCGGACGGAACTTTGAACCATGCCTTTCCGCTGATCATACCTGCTGCCATATCGGTTGAGCCGACACCTGTTGAAAAAGCACCCAAAGCACCATAGGTACAGGTATGACTGTCTGCACCGATACAAAGACTGCCCGGGCCAACAAGACCCTTTTCGGGGAGCAGTGCGTGTTCTATTCCCATTTGTCCGACATCATAAAAGTTTTTGATATCATACTTATCTGCAAATCTTCTAACCTGGGCACACTGTTCTGCTGCTTTGATATCCTTATTCGGTGTAAAGTGATCCATCACCATTGCGATTTTGGTATTATCAAAAACCGAACAGGCGTTACCGTCGTTAAATACATTTATCGCCACGGGAGAGGTGATATCGTTTCCAAGAACCATATCCAGCTTCGCCTCGATCAGCTGACCTGCCTTAACAGATTCCAGCCCTGCATGAGCAGCGAGAATTTTCTGTGACATTGTCATTCCCATAATATTTTAGCCTCCTTTATTGTATAACATTAATATTATATCATAATTTTTATCATTTTTAAACACTTTAACATATTATTTTTGTGCTCGGCTTTATTCTTTTCATAGTTTAACATATAATATACAAGGTAATTGCCGGACGGTAGGCGGTTAGCTTTCTGCATATGTGGGCATAAACAAACGCATTCTTTAATTTTAACGCAAAATCGACCATAAAGTTACCTTAAGTTTAATAAATTACGAAATTTTTTAAAAATTATGAAGAGAAAACCAAAAAAATATTAATAAAAAATTAACCCAATGAATATTCGTTCATTTTTTATTCATAAAACCTTTAAGACATTTTGCACAAATTAACTTATATTCGTGTATTTAAAATGACGAAGAACGGCTTGAAATGCAGAAAAAAAAGAACTTCTCCGTCAGTTTGCACAAAAAAAATCCCCTTTCTTTTACGAAAAAAATCGAAAAAATTATAAAAAAACTATTGACATTTTGTTCATAAAGAGTTAATATATATTCAACAAAGAACGAAGCACTAAACCCCTTCTAAAGTGCGATGTTCGAGTAAAAAAATTTTATTTTAAGAAAGAGGTAATCTATCATGACACTCCAGCAGAAAATGCTCGCTAAGCAGAGCAAAAAAGGTTTCACACTCGTAGAACTCGTAGTTGTAATTGCAATCCTTGCAATTCTCGCAGCTATCGCTATTCCGGCAGTTATCGGTATCATCAACAGTGCTACAAAATCAGCAGGTGAGTCTGATGCTTCAACACTGAACAACGCTTGTAAGACAGTTTACTCAGGTGTTAAGTCCGGTTCTATCACAAAGAAGAGCAAGGATAACGCTGGTAACACCTGTGACTGGGCAGCTGAAGAAGGTGCTTCCAACAACGCAAGAACAACTGCTGCTAAGGCTGTAACAATGGCTGATGTTCAGAAGTATAATGG
>ONGS01000267.1 GCA_900317395.1 uncultured Eubacteriales bacterium
CATAATATGATTCATAAATGTATTTTTTCTTAAAAATTTTCCTAATGCAGACATATCAAGTTCCTCCTAACAACTCTCTGTATTTTTTACAGAGCTTGTCAGCTTCTTCCTCAATGGAATATCCTGCTTCCTTCATCAACTGAGCATACCGACCACGATTTTTCTGTTCCTTTTGCCCGATCATCTCCTGCATTCGGTCTACCCATGCAGATCCATCATCTATCGGCAAAAACGTGATCAGATCTGTAACTGACATTTCTTTTGTAACACAATCAGAAACCAATTCCTTTAACCCGTTTGCCTGTGCTTCGATCAATACAACCGGAAGCCCTTCATATTTAGAAGGCAGCACAAAGCCATCAAAAGCGTTCAGCAGTTCGCTCACATCATCTCTGATCCCTAAAAACCGAACCCTGTCTGTTATGTCATAGTCCTTTGATAATTGTTTGATGCTGTTTTCCATGCTTCCTCTGCCCACAGTTACCAAAGAAAAGTTATTGTTTTTCGATTTTAATTCTTTGATAACAGACATGAGAAAGGGGTAGTTTTTTTGATCTTCCATTCTGCCGACAATGCCAAAAACGAACTCATCCTCTGAAGAAGCTCCAATCTGTTTGCGCTTTTCAAGTCTTTTTTCTTCGGAAAACGAAAACTTGCGCAGATCAATCGCATTTTTCATTATAAAAAAGGGCTTGTTCTTTCCCCACATACTTTTTCCGGCGTCTTCTCCGCAGGCGAACAATTGCGTAGCAAGATGCTTGTCCATGATAATCAGAATTTTCTCCTTTATTTTCCGTGAAAGGCTTTCCGGTTTATAAGCTAAATGTGAATGGGTGATCCTGACTTTGACGCCATATTTTTTTGCTGCGGAAAGGACATAAAAGCTCTGAGGTCCTCTGTGAGAGTGAACAATATCATATCGGTTGTCCTTCAGCACACGATCAATACCCTCTCGGAACGCCTTGCGTCCATCCTGGATCTTCGGAACCTTATATACTTTACATCCCAGATCGATAAGTGGCTTTTCCAGAATACCGTTTTCATAATAATTATATATCAAAAAATCGAAGTGTACTTTCGTGCGGTCAGTATGAGTATAATAGTCATACAGTAACCTTGCTACACCTCCGCCGTCAAGAGAACCCAGTTCATGAAGAACACGTATCATTTCAACACACTCCTTTTGTTTTATTGCCAGTAGAATTCATAGGGAACTGTCATATGGAAAGACTGTTCATAGAAAAATGTCATCAGCAAGAAATAGCCTACCATCACAACATAAATGACTGCAGTCACAATTTTTTTGTTGCTGGGACTTTCTATTGTCTGTACAGCTCTCGGATACAAAATAAGAACAAAAGGTATAAAGAAAAAAGAATATCTGTTGATAATATTCATTCTGAATACCATAAAACGACAAATAGATGCAAACATGACAACATACAACAAAAAGTTATCTTGTCTTTTCAATTGCTTATCCTGAAGGTTTAGTCTTCGGGGATCTTTTTTCTTTTTGACAATCACCATAAAATAGATACCGATCACAAGTGCGAGAAATACAACCAAAAACATCCATACACTCTGAATGTTGATGTGTCCGACGCTTTCATTTTCCTTCGTCAGATAATCGGTATAGACTCTGTTTGTCGTGATTTTGGTTGAGAAAAACGAGAATATCTGACGGTAAAAAACAAAGAATACAGCCGCTCCAAGCAATCCGATGATAATATCACGTTTTTTGAAGGTCAGAAGATCGATCGGAATAAAAATCAAACAGAGAATCGCAGTAGAATGTATAGTAGCAGCAAGGAGAATAAAACCGGCTAAGCATATATATCCGTTCAGTCTTTTTTTGAACATCATCATCACTTCATAGCCTATCAAAATAATCACGACAGCCAAAGCCTGACGAATAATATTCATGTAGTTATAGTACGTTCCTGAAAAAATCAACAGTGTTGTACTCATCACCACATCAACGGAATTCCGGTAAATGAACCAACCCAATACACCGTATATAATAACACTGATAGCCACAATATAAAACTGCACATCGGGATTGATCAAACTGAGAAGCTTTGTAAAGTAACAATACCCGATCTCAAAGGTCGTGGCAGACGAGAATTGTGGGATCTGGTTCCAGTCATATTTTGCAATATTTTCATAATAGCCGGAATACTGCATAGCAAGATCAGTTCCGATATTACGGCTTCGTAAAGCAGCAACTAAAATCAGTAAAAAGAAAGAGAATAGAATATACCGTCTTTTATTCTTCTTGTTCTTATCGACATCAAAAATCGTTCCTGCAATAACGATCAAAAATGCTTGAACAAAATAAATGGTCATTTTGTTCTCCTTTCCGACATGATAAAACTACAAAGTCTTTGGCTTGACAAAGAAACGAACGACGAACTTGATCAAACAAAACATATTGGATTTTACGGAACGAGGATCCAGTTTAATCGCTCTTTTCAGATGTTGAAACGCCACCTTAAATTCTCTTGTGTTTACATAAAA
>ONGS01000012.1 GCA_900317395.1 uncultured Eubacteriales bacterium
GGATGAAGAACTGGAGGATATGCGCAGAGAGGCAGTCAATAACGTCCGCCGGACAAGAGGAAAAATAAAGCTCGAAGATATCGCCAAAGGTTGGTACAACGGAGAATAAAAGCCCTGTTTCGCCGTATTATTCCCTGTGTGCGATTTGTTGAAGATAGACGAGAAAGTACCAGATAAAAACCGCTCGCACGGTATTGGGCGTTTGTCGCGGTTTGTGAGAAATATAGCGCCACTTATAGTGGGAAACACAAAAGCCCAACAACTCGGTTGACATTGATGGGCTTGTTAGTAGTATTCAATTTATACGTCTTCCTTGATAATTTCAAGAATTTGATTGTCTGATAAGTTTTGCAATGAAGAAAGCCTTGTAGCCTGACGCGTAATGAATTGCTAGAAGTAATTTCTCACATCGTGTGCGTTAGTATCATTTGACCTTTGATGGCCGCTTATGACAAGAGATCAAAAACAATACTAATAGCGGAAGGCATGTAAACAGTGAATACGCGTATCTGAACTCTGAATAAACAGGAGTTGCAATTAATAGTGTTAATATAACGGAAAGAACAGGAATAGTCAAAACAAATTGAAGCTTTTTTCGTGCAATAAAGTATACCAACGAAAAGACATAAAAATTTGTAAACAATCCAATGCACAAAAGAACATTCAAAAAGGAATCTTCCCAATATGCAAAATAGTTATCAAACACCTCTTTTATAATAGGGATTTTGATACATTCTTGTATTCCGAGCTCATTCTCATATACACTGCTAGCCCATCGCCAATAATCATAACCGGTGCTCCAGTATCCCTTCGTTTGGTCAATCCATGCCGCTATGTATTCTTTGGGATACCGTAAGCCAATCCGAAGCCACAAGTTCAAATACTCCAGCTTATGTTCTTTTAGATATTGATCTGAGTCTTTATCAATAGAAAACTTTATCGGATCAGAGAGATAGCGTTTATACTTTTCGGGAATAGATTGATAATCTAACAACTTATCTATCATTTCGATTTCATCATCTTCTAGCTGATTGCCATCGTGTATAACTCTAGAAATCTGTTGCAACGGTATGGAAAGCTTTTCGGAAAATTTAGCGGATTTCACACCGATAACATTGAAAAATACCGTGTTCATCAAAACTGTTATCAAAACAACGCTGACAATAGTAATCAACATCTTTTTAGACTTTTTCCTGAAAAACAGAATTGCCAATATGATTGAAGTAATAATCAGCGCAATCAAACCGTTTGTTCTCCAAGAACCAAATAAAAACGCACTGATAATAAAACCAATATAATTTATCTTCGCACCTCCAACATGAAATAAAACCCGATAGAGAAAAGCCGTAAACAACATAGTAGCCATTCCAAAAGGAATATCCTTCCACATTGTTGCGCTGTAAGAAATATTGTATGGAGATATCAAGAAAAAGAAGAAAGAAAACCATACTAATGCTTTTGATTTGCTAGCCTGATTGATTGTCACTGTTATGAAGGAAAAGCTTGCAGCAACAAAAAGAATCTGACAGACAGAAAAAAGAGCTATTGCTGCATTAATATCGTGAAAAAGGACTAGTCCCAAATGAACAATTCCCGAAATAATAATCGTATGCCAAAAAGGATGATGATTGACGTACTCGCCACTTAAGCTTTGTTGTATTTGGGAAATGCTATCCGGCGTTAAAATTCCCGGATAAGAAGAATACAGAAATACTAAATCAACTAAAACGAAACAAGCAAAGCACAGAATAAAGAGCTTTTTGTTGTTTATCGAGCTTATCATTCGAAATCTAATCGAATAATGATCAAGTATTGTGAAAGCAGCTAAACATAGTGGAAAAAATATTAGGACAGATAACCCAAAAGCTGCAAAAAAACGCACTGCTCGAATAAAACTAAATGGAAAGAATAAGTGATATAACGGTAGCAGAACAGTCAGTGAAAAAAGGAAACTCAAAATCAGAGAGGGGATAACGCTTTCTTTTCTCCAATAGTTCATAGTTTCTCTTTTTTTGATTAAATAAACAACGGATACAAACGATACCAGTGCAATAAAATAATAGGCATTTCGTATCGCATCAGTTGAAATAATCACACATATGTACCACAACAAAAATACAATTCCAAAGGCAAAAATTGATAACAGATACTTATTCCTTTTTATCAAATCCATTTATTTCTTCCTCTATTCCGGGAAACCCATATAATTTCTTTCAGTCATTATCAATTGCATTTCGAAATCCTGCTTGCTCTTATGCTTAACGCTTTCAAGTATTAGACCGGCAAACAGCGATTGTATCGCTGCTATCACCACAAAACCGCACACGATCAATGTTGGGAAATTTGGAACCAAGCCGGTTTTGATATATTCAACCAATATCGGTATAAAGTAAGCCGCGGCAATCAGGCATAAGACTAATGACAGAATACCGAAAAAAGCAAAAGGTTTATAATCTCTGAACAGTTTGCCAATGGTTTTCAAAACCTTGAACCCGTCCGAATAGGTGTTAAGTTTTGATTCGCTGCCCTCCGGTCTGTCTCTATATTCAATAATAACATTCTCTATCAGCATTTTTTTATCGACTGCATGTATAGTCATTTCGGTTTCTATCTCAAATCCCTTTGACAAAACAGAAAAGGTCTTTACAAATTGATAGCTGAACGCCCGATAA
>ONGS01000063.1 GCA_900317395.1 uncultured Eubacteriales bacterium
GTTAATCAATGCGTTTTGGAAAGTTATGTTGGTACATAACTCAGTTACAAGTGTCATACTAACATAGCTTTCCTTCTTTGTCAATTCGCAGATTTTACAAAAAATGTCAGGGCATATTGCCCGGAAAGGAAAGTTTATGACATCTTTAGAGATGAGAAGTAATCCTTTGTTTATGAGGAACAGCTTCAAAACATCCGGCAAATGGGATATTCCTATCATAAATAAGCAGGATATTTCTCTTGAAAATGTGCGGCTTATCGCATATTCCGACACTAAACATAATGACATTCCCGAGAATATTGCTTGCGGAGTCCATTTCTTTATTGATGATTACCGCTTTACAGGTATTTACAACAATCCGGAAAAAACCTTAAGGAAACTGTCACAGTATGCATTTCTCTGTACTCCGGATTACTCAACATATTCTGATATGGATTATTGGAGACAGCTTGAAAGTGTTGCACACAGTCGATGGGTGGGTGCGTATTGGCAAAGGAAAGGTCTTATTGTAATTCCGACGGTTTCATGGAGCGATGCAAAAAGCTATGGCTTTTGTTTTGACGGTATAGAAAAAGGCTCAATAGTTGCTGTCGGCATGATTGGCTGCAAGCACAGCAAAATTAGCTTTTTACATGGCTATAATGCCATGTTGGAAAGAGTTGAGCCGTCAGCAATTATTTGCTTAGGCAATCCTTTTGCAGAAATGCAGGGAAATATTATCGCTGTTGACTACATTAATTCAAGAAAGGTGGCGCGCTGATATGGGTGGTAGAGGTACTTACGCAGCAGGAAAAAGTGTTGATTATGTTTATGAAACAGATACTCATTTTCCATTTGCACGTGACGGAAAGCTACATGGTGTTAAGATACTCAAAGGTATGGACGGTTCAGGAAAGCATGGATTACCTGAGTCATCACACACGAGTGCGGCTTATATAAAACTGAATCCGGATGGAACATTTCACGAGATGCGTATCTATGATAAGAATCACTGCCTTCGCGTGGAAATTGCTTATCATAATGAGCCGTGTCTCGGAAAAGGTAAGATTCTCCATTACCATATATACGATGAACGATTCAGCAAAAACACAACAGGTGAATTTAGTCGTTCTCGAGCCATTCGTATTACGAGAAAGATGTCCATATACAAGAAATATCAGAAGTATTTTAGGGGTGTAACATTATGACAGCAGCAGAAAGAAAGAACTTTTGTGATGTTCTATATAGTGCACAGGAAATTATATTCACCTTCAATGGACGTAAATACTGTGTTCAAGGATATCACGAGAATGATAAGGCACATATGTATCTCGCACAGTGGGAACCCGAATGTGATAATCCGATTGTTTGGGAGACCGCTGATACTTTAATGAGAAAATGCGGCGAACAGTTTCAAGAGGCACATATATTTGATGGTAAAACCTTTTGGGAGGTTGAACCTGAGATTACATGGGTTGATGAATAATGATTAGTCAGGAGACAAAACAGAGGAGGAAGAGAAAATGTCCAGTATGGAGAGCGTTATCTCACGGCGGAGATAGCTTATCACCCTGAGCCGGATTTAACAGGAAATCGTAAACCTGTGCTGCATATTCACTACTATGACCGCAACCTCAAGCGAACTGATGCGGCTTATTTAGACTATGAAACTTTTAAAAGGTATGAAAAGTATCTTGTAGGAAGGAAGTGGTATAATGATTGACGGAAATGCAAGAGATTTTATGGAAAAGCTTCATTATGAAGATCATTATGTGATTTACAATGGTCATAAGTTTTTCTTTAACGGTTGTCAGACAAAAACATCATCTGACGGAACAGTGGAATACGTCAGTCTTGAAGTATATGATCTTACAACAGATGAAACTATTTTTTCAATTAAAAAATCCAATGCTTCTGATTGTATTCTTGCTTTAGAAGAAGCTCCGATCTGGGGCGGGAAAACGTTTTGGGAAATTGAAAATGAAATGCAATGGGTTGATGAATAATGATTAGCCAGGTGTAGAATGACAACCAAAACAAAAATCCCCCTGTACCCCGAAATATCCCGAAAAAAACAACCAAATCATAAAAAACCACGATCAACAGCCGACTTTTTGACGTTACATTTAGTGACGTTCTGAAAAGTCGGCTGTTTTTTTGTTTTTGCCTGTCAAACGAACGAGGATCATTTTTGAGGATATGTGACGAAAGTTGAAATCGGGAATTTTTCAGTACCTAACCGTTTAAGAGCGTTGAAAACCTGATTAAAAAGCCTTTGTGGAGCATTTTGCCGTTGATAGCAAAATATGATTTGTGACTTACTTAAACGCAACAATCGCAACTAAATTTGAATTTGATCGCAACTGGTTGCAATTAGGATAAACAGCGGCTTTCAGGACTTTTTGTCAAAATTTTGTGATTTAAACAGTTTATCAGCACAATGTATAAATATACAAAAGAAACATATAATTATACATTCATGCTTCTAATTTTGAAATAACTTTTCCCTGAATGCGAGGATTGAAAACGGAGCTTATAA
>ONGS01000091.1 GCA_900317395.1 uncultured Eubacteriales bacterium
ATGGAAAGTTTTGTATTGATAGTTCTTTATTTTCTTGTAAAGTTATGATAATATATAATAATGCTATAAAAACAAAGAAAGGAATGACAAAGTTGCTAAGAGTCAGAAAATATTTGAAACCCTATATTTTTCCGATCATTCTTGCTATTATGCTTCTATTCTGTCAGGGTATGTCCGATCTATATCTGCCGAATCTGATGTCGGATATCGTCAATACCGGCATACAGCGTTCGGGAATCGAGCACGCCGCACCGGAGGCAGTAAGCAGTGATGGTATGAATATGATCCTTAACTTTATGAAGGAAGATCAGCGAAAACTTGTGGAGGACAGCTACATACTGATCGATAAAAATTCTTCCAATCTCAAAAAGTATCGGGAAAAATACAGCTATCTGGATGACAGCCACAGTATATATGTATTAAAGGATAATGTTGATATTGAAAAATTGGATGATGCGGTGTCACGTTCGGAACTTGCCCTTGTATTTACATTACAGGGAATTATGTCTGCCTTGGATATTGATACAGAATCTAATTTCAACAATATGTCGGATGATGTTGATATGTCAAAACTCTATTCCTTTGCATCAATGCCTGCTGACATATCAGAAAAATATATTGAAAAAGCAAACGATGCAGATCCTATGATAAGCGAACAGGTCGGAACGGCTATGGCAAAGCAGTTTTACAAAGAACTTGGTGTTGATGTTGCAGCGATACAGAATTCTTATATCCTGCATATCGGACTTTTAATGGTGCTTGTGACGATCGGAGGAGTGATTGCGACAATACTGGTCAGTTTTATTGCCTCGAAAATCAGTGCAGGTGTTGCCAGAACCATGCGTTCGCATATATTCCGAAAGGTTGAAAGTTTTTCAAATGAAGAATTTGACAAATTTTCAACAGCATCACTGATTACCCGAACAACAAACGATATCACACAGATACAGAATATTATCAATATGGGACTTCGTATGATATGCTATGCACCGATCATGGGGATTGGCGGAGCGATCCTTGCCGTTTCTACAACCATGTCAATGAGCTGGATCATCATTGCGGCAATAGGCGTCCTGCTTGCAGTGATGCTTGTGGTTTTTGTTGTTGCAATGCCGAAATTCAAAATGATGCAGAAGCTTATCGACAGACTGAACCTGGTCACCCGTGAAAGTCTGAGCGGACTGCTTGTGATAAGAGCCTTTGGTACGGAACGACAAGAGGAAGAAAGATTTGACAAGGCCAATAAAGATCTTACAGATGTCAATTTGTTTGTCAACCGTGTTATGACATTTTTGATGCCTGTAATGACGTTGATTATGAACGGCGTTTCTATGCTTGTGGTATGGGTAGGAGCACACCGGATAGAGCAGGCTGAAATGCAGGTCGGCGATATGATGGCATTTATCCAGTATTCTATGATGATCATTATGTCGTTCCTGATGATTGCTGTTATGTTTATTATTATACCAAGAGCATCCGTTTCGGCAACGAGAATAGCGGATGTTCTGGAATGTGATATTTCAATTAAGGATCCCGAAAATCCTGTAAGCCTGAAAGAAAAGGTGAAGGGAGAGGTGAAATTTGATAATGTTTCGTTTCGGTATAAGGGTGCAAATTCCGATGTTCTGCGTAATATTTCATTTACAGCAAACCCCGGCGAAACAACAGCATTTATCGGGACAACAGGTTCAGGAAAAACAACGCTTGTCAATCTGATCCCGAGATTTTATGATGTTACAGAGGGAAAAATCACCCTTGACGGTATCGATGTCCGTGATCTTACACAGCGTGATCTGAGAGAACAGATCGGTCTTGTTCCGCAGAAGGGGATGCTGTTTTCAGGGGATATTGCTTCCAACCTGAGATACGGCAGAAACGAAGCGACAGATGACGAAATAAAGAAAGCGACAGAAACGGCACAGGCAACAGAATTTATCGAATCCAAACCCGACAAGTATGCTTCTCCTATTGCGCAGGGCGGTTCGAATGTATCGGGAGGACAGAAACAGCGTCTTGCCATAGCGAGAGCGCTTACGAAAAAGGCACCGATTTATATCTTTGACGACAGCTTTTCAGCACTGGATTTCAAAACGGATGCAGCACTGAGAAAAGCCCTGAAAAAATACACCGGCAATTCAACCGTAATTATTGTTGCACAAAGAATCAGTACGATTATGTATGCAGAAAACATAATAGTGCTGGATGAGGGAAGAATTGTTGGCAGAGGAACGCATAACGAACTCTTAAAGAATTGTAAGGCATACCGTGATATAGCGGTTTCACAGAATATTACACAGGAAGTTTAAGAGAGGAGGGAAGATATATGAGCGAAAAAATCGACAGAAGAAAACCCCCGAAGCCTGCCATGGGAGGAAAAATGGCAGGTATGATGGCAGGGGACAGAGCAAAGGATTTTAAAGGTACTTTCAAGCAATTTGTCCGTTATATGGGCAACTACAAATTCAGTGTTATTGTAGTTATGCTTTTTGCTGTGGTTTCCACGATATTTATGATCGTAGGTCCGAAAATACTTGGTAATGCAACAACACTTCTTGCAGAAGGAATCATGGGAAGTTTTACAGGTTCGGATGAGGGAATTGATTTTGACGGTATCGCCCGGATACTGCTGACGCTTTTGGGTATTTATATTATAAGCTCCTTGTTTTCATTTTTACAGGGATTTATTATGACGAATGTATCGATGAAGCTTACTTACCGCCTCAGAAAGGATATTTCCGAAAAGCTGAACCGACTTCCGTTGAAATACTATGACGGAACGACCAACGGAGAAATTCTTTCAAGAGTGACAAATGATATCGATACACTCAGTCAGAGTCTGAACCAGAGTCTGACGCAAATCATCACCTCGATCACTCAACTGATCGGCATACTCATCATGATGCTGTCTATCAGTTGGCAGATGACATTAATTGCTTTAGGTATATTGCCGGTTTCCTTTATTTTTGTAATATTAGTTGTTAAAAAATCACAGAAGCAGTTTACTGCACAACAGAAATATCTTGGTAAGGTAAACGGTCATGTTGAGGAAATGTACGGCGGTCATCAGGTGATGAAAGCTTTTAACGGTGAAGAAAAATCTGTAGAAACATTTGACGAGTTCAATGACAAGCTTTATGTATCCGCATGGAAATCGCAGTTTTTGTCAGGTATCATGATGCCGCTTATGATGTTTGTCACGAATCTCGGATATGTAGCGGTTTGTATTCTCGGCGGATATTTTGCCGCAAACGAAGTGATTACAATAGGCGATATACAAGCATTTATACAGTATGTCCGTCAGTTTACCCAGCCAATCACACAGGTAGCTAATATTACCAATATCCTTCAGCAAACTGCAGCAGCAGCCGAAAGAGTATTTGAATTTCTGAATGAACCCGAAGAAATACCCGAAGCCGAAAATGCGCTGACAGTTAATACAACGGACGAACCTGATACCGAGCTGAATGTTCATATCGGCGGCAGTGTACAGTTTGCTCATGTGCATTTCGGTTATAATGATGATAAGGTTATCATTAACGATTTTTCTGCCAATATACCGCAGGGAAGTAAAATTGCGATTGTAGGGCCGACAGGTGCAGGTAAAACAACGATCATCAAGCTTCTCATGCGTTTTTATGATGTGCAGGACGGCGCAGTTCTTGTTGACGGCTATGATATTCGTGATTTCAAAAGAAAAGACCTTCGCTCTCTTTTCGGAATGGTACTTCAGGATACATGGTTATACAGCGGCACAATCAGGGATAATATCCGTTATGCCAGACCTGATGCCACAGATGAGGAAATTGAAAGGGCTGCCAAAGCGGCACAAGTGGATTATTTTGTCAGTACGCTCCCGGGGGGCTATGATATGGTGTTAAATGAGGAAACGAATAATATTTCTCAGGGACAAAAACAGCTGATCACCATAGCAAGAGCGATTCTTGCCAACCCGAAAATACTGATTCTCGATGAAGCAACAAGCTCTGTTGATACCAGAACGGAAATATTGATCCAGAAGGCAATGGACAATATCATGCAGGGACGCACCAGTTTTATTATTGCCCACAGACTCAGTACGATCAGAAATGCCGATATGATACTTGTGCTGAACGAAGGCAATATTGTAGAACAAGGTAATCATGATGAACTGATGGAAATGGGCGGCTTTTATGAAAAGCTTTACAACAGTCAGTTTGAGGTCAATTAACAATGAGCAATTATTGTTGTGTGGGAAGGCTGAGTGCTTTCACAGAGAGTATGCTCCGTTGTCTAAAATCTTTGATTACAGCATAAAAAATGCCGACACCCCTCAAAGTGTCGGCATTTTTACTTATTTTGTATGTTTTAAGTACGGATTCCTGCCTTTTGAATTCTATTCCTTAGCCCCTTTATTCCGGTATTTTTCAAGAAGCTCCAGCATAAGAAGATAAATATTGGCAGCTGAATTTCCTTTAGAGAACAGTCTGATAGCCTCCCGCATTTCATCAAGCTTTTGTTTGTTGCGGATCAGGTCGGTGATCACAGCAGTACAGGTATTGTTTTTTTCAAGGCGTACTGCCATATTCTTTCCTACAAGAAAATCTGCATTCTGTTCTTCCTGACCGGGAATAGCCTTGAAGATACCCATAGGCAGATTTGAGGCAACGGATTCACTGACAGTAAGTCCGCCGGGTTTAGTAACAATCAGATCTGCCATATGCATATATTTTGCGACTTCATCCGTAAAATACATCAATTTTGTCGGCTTGGCAGCTTTCTTTTTCTTTGATTTTTTTACAGAGGAAGATTTTGCCGCTCTGGTAAGTTCTTTGATTTCAATCAGTGTATTGTTAAGCGTGATTTTTCGCAGATATCTTTCAAAAGTTTCGTACAGTTTTTCATTTTTGCCTGTAATAACGATTACCTGAAAATCCTCTTTGGATTTGACGATTTTGTGGTAAATTTTCAGAATATCAGTCACGCCAAAACTGCCTGCCATGATAAGGATCGTCGGAATGTCAGGATCAAGTCCTTCGTCGGCAAATACTTTTTCACGGTCGATCGGGTCAAGAAATTCATTTTTGACAGGTATTCCGTAAGGATAGACCTTGACCCGTTCAACGCCTCGTTTGACCATATCATCAACCATTTCACGGCTGGATACGATATATGCATCAACGCCGTCACTTATGTAGGTCTGATGAACGGCGAAATCTGTAACAATATTGATGACGGGAATATCAACAACACCATGCGTTTTCAGGGAAGTAATGATTTCGGCGGCAAACGGATGTGTGGTGATAACAATATCGGGGTTGAAATCCTCTACAAGGGGAAGAAGCTTTTTGCGCAAAGAGGTGGTAGTCAGCCCAACGGTTTTGTTGATCATGGTATTTTCATCGGTGGATTTATACACTGAACCGTAGAATTTTGGTGTATTTCTTGCCATATAGACATAGCCGCCTGTGACGGCTTTATTTAAGAACGGACTGATATATTCAAGTGTATCGGATATCTCGACAACAGCATCTTTATTCTGTGATGTTATATATTTTTTCAGTGCATTGGCAGCAGTCATATGACCGCCCCCGGTTGTAGCGGAAAGTATTAATACTCTCATGTGACCATCCTTTCATGAATTTAATTGATAGCTTAATTATACTTTATTTTTTTCTTGATTTCAACAAAAAGATTGTATATAATTAGTGAATTTTATATAAATTTCAATCAATGTAAAAAAAGCACAAAATTGAATCGGAGGAATATAGAATGTTTGGCATAATTTTTCTGAGGAAAAGGAGAAAATCATCTTTACAATCAATCTAATAATGTTGTATCATAAGTATGGCAAATAATATAGTAATTGTTATTATATTTGGAGGTCGTGTTTATGGATATAGAGAAAGATGAAAACAAACTCGGTTCGGAAGAAAACAATAATGAAGTTTCTTTTTCATTCGGAGGTATCGGAAAAACAGAGGAAACGGATAATGATATCAAAAATGAGAAAGATACTTCTGAAGAAATCAATGATGAGGATGAAGGTGTAGTTTTCGCTGAAGCTGAAAAACCTATGACACCTCACAGAATTGCACAGCAGCGTTTTGCTCCTGCTAAGAAGAAATTTCCGAAGGTGCCGGTAATCGCAGGTGCGCTTGCAATTGTCTGTGTAGCAGCCATAGGTGTTGCGGTTGCACTGACGAACGGCAGCGGAGCAGAGGTTGCTACTTCTGATGACGGCAGTCAAGTTTCCGAGGAATCCAAGACAGCAGGTACATCAGATGAAGAAGATGTAATTTCTGCACAGCCTGTTATCAGAGAGGAATCCGCAGAAATTAAAACAATTAATACATCTACCATTACATTCGGAAAGAATATTTCTGTTTCGGGTGTAGATCTTTCAGGCAAAACACTCAGCGAAGCTTATGATGCAATGCAGGACAGGATCCAGGAACTCAGGGATGAGATCAATATAACGATTCAGTGTGATTCCAAAAGCATTACTCTTACACAGGAAGATTTTAAATTCGATACAGATCTTGCCAATGTTCTTATTCAGGCTTATCATTACAGCCGTGGTGAGCTGGATGAACCTACGATCGATATTAAAACGGAAAACGGAGTGACCGATTTCACGGTAACATCCGTTATCAATAAAAACTCAGTAACGTCCGCTGTTAAAAAGGTGGCAGAAAAGTTTGATGTTCAGCCTGTAGATGCACATGTAAAGAGCTTTAATCCCGAGAAGAAGGAAAAGTTTACTTATGCGGACGGTTCTGACGGGTATCTGATTAGTCAGAAGGTTGTCAATGAGGAAATTACTTCTATTCTTGAGCAGAGCGATAAGACAGGAGCGTTTACTGTTAAGGCGGTCAGAACACCTTATACAGTTACGTTGGATCAGGTCAAAGCAAATACAAAATTGATTGCATCACATTGTACAACGGCGAATAATGTATGGGCTTCTGTACAGAATATGGAACTTGCTATCAAAACTTGTAACGGCTATGTGCTGAAAGCAGGTGATACGTTCTCATTTAATGAAATGACGGGTGATACAACAACCGGTGATCTCGGTTATGTTCCCTCAACTGCGATTGTAGAGGGAAGGTATGAACAGCAGTACGGCGGCGGTATCTGTCAGGCTTCTACTACAATTTATAATGCTGCTATGAAAGCAGGTATGGAGGCTATTGAAAGATATGCCCATGCTTATCCTTCTTCTTATGCGGACAGAGGTCTTGATGCAACTGTTGACTATGGTAATCTTGATATGAAATTCAAGAATAATTATGACTACCCGGTATACATTGCTACCTATGTATATGATTACAACGGCGATGGTATGGATGAACTGTGTGTTGAGTTCTATGGTCCTGTATCCACGGAATTTGACGAAATTGTTGTTGTGGGCTGGGTGGATTCGATTTATTCAAGCGGTTATACTGCAAAAGGTGCTCAGGTATACTTTAAGAACGGTAAGGAAGTTAAACGAGAATATCTGCCTTCAGGTTCCTATGATTTCCATTACGATTCCTACGATTCTGTAGAGGCGCTTATGCCCAGTGATCCGGAATACGGACCGAAGGATGTGCAGCCGACAAATCAGACACCTACTATTTATTCGCCGAACGGCTGTGGCAGCAGTGCTCCAATTCCTTACGGCACTGCCGAGCAGTATCTCAGGCAGTTTACAAAAGCAGCCAGCCAGAGCAGTACAAAAACATCTGATGACTGATTCATAACAATTCAGTGGTCAGGTATCGGCTGTGTAAGTAAATATATTGAATCTTAATATTTGTTCGTTTTTTGATAATTATTAAGAAACCGCACTGTGAAGTTTGCAGTGCGGTTTCTTTTTTATTGCTTTTTTAAGAATTTTATCATGCTCATAGCTGCGATCGCACCGTCAGCGACGGATTTTGAAACTTGTAAAAGACCTCCGATGCAGTCACCTGCTGCATAAAGTCCGGGAACGGCTGTTGCGCGGTTTTCATCAGTGATGATTTTATTATCGGCAACCGGTACGCCTGTTTTTCGTGCAAGATCAGTACTTCCGGCTGTTCCTATGGCAATAAAAACACCCGAAATATCAATTTTACTGTCATCCTCAAAAATAACAGCCTCAACGTTATTACTGCCGAATATTTCTTTGATTTTTTTATTACATATTGTTAAGCCATCAGGAATATCAGTTGTGAGGGGCTGACCGTCGGTTAAAAGATAAACTGATGAAGATGTACCTGACAATATAGAAGCTTCATGAACGGCATAATTGCCGCAGCCAATAACAGCTGTCGGTTTGTTTCTGTAAAAAAATGCATCGCATACTGCACAGTAACTTACACCTTTTCCCTCAAAAGTTTTAAGCCCTTTTATATTGGGCGACTTTCTTGAAGTACCTGTTGCAATAAGTACAGTATCATAAGTTTCTTCAGACAGGGAGGAGGTGAGTGCGGAAAATTTCATATCAGCTGTAATCTGTAAGTCGGTTATTTCACTATCAACAAATTTAACTCCCAAACGCTGAGCACCTGTCCGTGCATTGGCCAAAAGCTCTCTGCCGGAGATCGGTTCTGCAAAGCCGAAATAGTTTTCTATCAGTTCTGCTTTTTCAAGTGCACTTTTTCCGTGAGAAATGACGTTTACTTCTATACCGCCTGCTCTTGCAAGATACAACGAGGCTGAAATACCGGCAGGACCTGCACCGATTATTAATGCTTTTTTCATTTTGATCATCCTTTGCTAAATGATGTATTTAAGTATATTATCTATATTATCGGTTGAATTTACTTTGAATATGTTACTTAAATGTAAAATTTATGATAATTTTACAATTATTATTGTTGATTATTCAGAAAAGACGATTTTGTGACATTTTGGTTAATATTAATTCAGGCAAAATAGTTGACAAATTTCATTGAGAAATGTATAATTGAATACGGATTATTAGTGTTTATGCAGTGCATAGTGGTGGTATCTGTCATCACTATTATTTTTTAGAATGATGAATGATATTCATTAGGAGTGAAATTATGGAAGAATTGAAAGAAATGAAAGAAATGAAAGATAACAAGCCTAAAGAGGCAGCAATGGAAATCGATTTAAGGGCGCTTCTGATGGTTTTGAGAAGGCATCTTTTTTCACTTGTACTGGTTACGCTTGTTTGTGCCTCGATTTTCTATTTTTTTTCAAGATTTTTTATTACCAAGCAATATGAGGCAAGTGCTACCCTCATCGTAAATAACCTTTCAAGCGATAAATCTACATCATTCAACAGTAGTGAACTTATGGCTGCACAGGATTTGGCGGATGTCTATTCCATTATTATTAAATCTGATTCGGTAATGAAAACGGTCATAAAGGAACTTAATCTTAATGTAACAAGTGACGATCTGAAAAAAGATATCAGTGTGTCAACTGTAAACTCTACTCAAATTATAGAAATAACTATGACAAATGTTGATGCAACATATGCCAGAAAAGTGATAGCGAAAATTGTAGAGGTTGCACCTCCAATTATCCAGACAAAGGTAGCCGCAGGTTCGGTTAAAATCATAAGTGCAGCCAGAGTGACAAACGGTGGAGCTCCGGTAAGTCCGAATAATTTTAGGAACGCATTGATAGGGGCTGCTTTAGGTTTTGTACTTACATTAGCGGTTGTTATTGTTCGGGAATTAATGAATAATACTTTTAAGACTGAGGATGATATATCCAAAATGCTTGACATCCCTCTTCTCGGTGTTATACCTGCTGTTGATACCAGATTATTTAATAAAAGTGTTTGATGTGTAAATAAAGTATTATGATATAGAAATAAGGCGAAATTATGTTGGACTTACATTGTCATATTTTACCCGGAATCGATGACGGGGCAAAAAATGCGGAAATATCACTTGAAATGCTGAAAGAAACAAAAAAACAGGGCGTTCAGGCGATTACTTTCACGCCTCATTTTCATGTTAACAGAATCAGTATAGAAGATTTTGTTAAGGTAAGAAATAAAAGTTATCAGCAGCTTATGGAAATTGAAGAGGTAAAGTCTCTTGGAATCAAGTTCAAGCTCGGTGCAGAAATTTATTTTTCTACAAAGCTGAACGAAATGGATGTTGAACCTCTTTGTTTTACAGATACCAATTATATTTTGGTGGAATTTCCTACAAATGAAAGACCATATGGCTTGAAGCATACTATGGTGGATTTGCTGAACAGAGGTTATCAGCCTATTTTAGCTCATGTGGAAAGATATCCGTATTTTACAGATGATCCGAATCAGTTATATGATTTGATAGAAATGGGATGTGTTGCACAAATTAATGCAGGAGCAATTCTTGATGGTGAAAAGGCAGCACTGAGGTACATAAAGTGGGGAATGGCTCAGCTGATATGCAGCGATTCACATAATATGAAAAATCGTCAGCCAAATCTGAAAGGCGGATATGATCTTGTCAGAAAGAAATTTGGTGAAGATTATATCGATTGGTTTGAAAAAAATGCGAGAGATGTATTTAAAGGTCGATATGTGGATGAACCGATGTTGAAACGCCCGAAAAAGATATTCGGTATGTGGTTTTAATTCTATAGTAAATGCTATTGAAAATTTCGTAATGTCATTCTGAGGAACGTAGTGACAAAGAATCTATGCAAAGATCCTTTTCTTACGCTCAGAATGACAGCAGATAGCAAGAATAGCTGTGTTTTCTATAAAATTTATGTAAGATTATTAAGCGATATAAAGATGAATTGAATAAAAGGGGAGCATAGTTTTGAAGTATAAAAGAAAACATTTTTACAGTTTTGTGAAAAGATTGTTTGATATTGTTGTATCTTTTACATTTATTATTTTATTTTTTTGGCTTTATCTTATCGTTGCATTGCTTGTTTCTGTTAGTGACGGAAAGGGTAGTCCTTTCTTTGTACAGGCACGTTGTGGAAAGAACGAAAAGCTGTTTAATCTCTATAAGTTTCGTACAATGTGTCCTGATGCAGAAGAACAGAAGGAGTTATTAATGGGACTAAATGAGGCGGACGGACCTGCGTTTAAGATCAAAGATGATCCCAGAATTACAAAAATAGGTAAATTTTTGCGTAAAACAAATATAGATGAACTTCCTCAGATGCTCAATATTTTAAAAGGTGATATGTCCTTTGTCGGACCAAGACCGCCGCTGCCTGAGGAGGTTGCACAGTACAGTGAAACGGACAAACAGAGATTGCTTGTGAAACCGGGACTGACCTGTTACTGGCAGGCCGAACGAAACAGAAATGATATTTCATTTGAGCAGTGGATGAAACTTGACAGAAAATATATTGAAGACAGAAGTCTATGGGTAGATTTAAAGCTTATTTTCAAAACTGTCGCTGTTGTTCTGGTTCACAGAGACGGAAGATAATTGTTTTTCGCAGGCTGTTGAAAAATTGTCTGTGAAAAATAAAATTATACTTGACAAATGGGTCGGAATGAGTTATAATAGATATTGTTCCTGAGAAAATGAAATATGCGAGTGTGCTGGAATAGGCAGACAGGCACGTTTGAGGGGCGTGTGTCTCACGACGTATGGGTTCA
>ONGS01000068.1 GCA_900317395.1 uncultured Eubacteriales bacterium
AGCGCAGGCACTGCGCTACCGGATAGTGTAAAATAATTCCGGGACTTTATGGAGCGGCATAAAACTAACGATTTGTAAAATGTTGTAGCGTAATTGACAGCGCAGGCACTGCGCCGACGGTGAATAAATATTTTATTTTTTTGTCGGATATGATATAATAAAAATATCATATCCGATTTTTAATTTGAGGAGGACTTTAAAATGTTGTTTGTTCATTACCCTAAATGTTCGACCTGCAAAAAAGCAAAAAAATGGCTGGTCGAGCATGAACTTCAATTTACTGAAAGACATATCAAGGACGAAAATCCTACCTATGAAGAATTGTCAGAGTGGCTGAAAAGCAGTGGTATGCCGATAAAAAAATTTTTTAATACAAGCGGGATGTTGTACCGTGAAATGCAGCTGAAAGATAAACTTCCCGAAATGTCCGAGAATGAAATGCTGAGGCTTCTTGCAACGGATGGAATGCTTGTAAAACGACCGCTTCTTATTGACGGCTCAACTGTGTTGACAGGATTTAAAGAAAAGGAATGGGAAGAGAAACTTTTGAATAAATCATAAATGGAGAATTTGCTATGAAAGATTTTTTGCCGATATGCCGTGAAGATATAGAAAAACGTGGATGGGATCAGGTCGATTTTACCTTTGTGATAGGTGATGCTTATGTGGATCATCCGTCATTCGGACCTGCTATTATCAGCCGTGTGCTGGAAGCAGAGGGTTACAGAGTCGGTATCATTGCACAGCCCGATTGGAAGGATGAAAACAGCATCAATGTATTCGGAGAACCAAGACTCGGTTTTCTTGTCTGTGCAGGGAATATGGATTCTATGGTCAATCATTATTCTGTGTCTAAAAAACGGCGTTCCAAGGATTTTTTTACCCCGGGCGGTGTTATGGGTAAACGCCCCGACCATGCAACAGTTGTTTATGGAAACCTTATACGCAGAACCTATAAAAATAAACCGATCATCATAGGCGGTATTGAAGCGAGTCTCCGCAGAATGGCACATTATGATTACTGGGATGACTGCCTCAAACGCTCCGTTCTTCTTGATTCTCAGGCAGATATACTTTCCTACGGAATGGGCGAGAAGTCGATTGTTGAAATAGCGGATGCACTCAACAGCGGTATACCTGCTGATGAAATTACCTTTGTCAAAGGTACGGTTTTTAAAGCCAAAAGCCTTGAAAATTTTTATGATTATATTACTCTGCCGAGTTATACCGAGCTTTGCAAGGATAAATTGAATTACGCAAGAAGTTTTTACATACAGTATTGTAATACGGATGCTTTTTCGGGAAAATGCCTTGTTGAGCCATACCCGAATAATACCTATATAGTGCAGAACCCTATGTCGCCGCCGCTTACTACGGAAGAAATGGATAGGATTTATGCTTTACCGTATATGAGAAATTATCACCCCTGTTATGAAGGACAAGGCGGTATTGATGCGATAAAGGAAGTGAAATTCAGCCTGATCAGTAATCGTGGCTGTTACGGCGGCTGTAATTTCTGTGCACTGACATTTCATCAGGGAAGGATCATTCAGGCAAGAAGTCATGAATCTATTCTTGCAGAAGCTGAAATAATAATAAAAGACCCCGACTTTAAAGGATATATTCACGATGTCGGAGGTCCTACCGCCAATTTCAGAAAACCTGCCTGCAATAAGCAGCTTACAAGGGGAGTTTGCACTAACCGTCAGTGTCTTTTCCCGAAGCCTTGTCCAAATTTGCAGGTTGACCACAGCGATTATTTAGATCTGCTCAGAAAGCTCAGGGCATTGCCGGGCGTGAAAAAGGTATTTATCCGTTCAGGAATCCGATTTGATTATATCATGGCGGACCCTGATGAAACATTTTTCAGAGAAATGTGTGAGCATCATATCAGCGGTCAGCTGAAAGTTGCGCCCGAGCATATTTCCGATACAGTTCTGAAAACACTTGGCAAGCCCGAAAACAGTGTCTACCGTGCTTTCTGCAAAAAATATGCCGCTATCAATAAAAAACTGGGTAAGCCGCAGTATCTGGTACCGTATCTGATGTCGTCGCATCCGGGTTCAACGTTGAAAGAAGCCATCGACCTTGCGGAATATTTACGGGATCATCATCTCAGCCCCGAGCAGGTGCAGGATTTTTACCCGACGCCTTCTACCATTTCAACCTGTATGTATTATACGGGTGTTGACCCGAGAACCATGAAGCCCGTGTTTGTGGAGCATAATCCGCACGGAAAGGCAATGCAGCGAGCGTTGATACAATACAAAAATCCCAAAAATTATGACCTGGTGCATGAAGCACTCGAGCTTGCTCATAGAACAGACCTGATTGGTTTTGAAAAAAAATGTCTGATAAAGCCGAGAAACAAAAATGATAAGGCGTATCAGAAGCAGGGAAAAAAGTCACAAAAAGGCAAGCCCGCACGCAAGCTTACGGAGGCAGAAAAGAAATACGGAATTTCATTTGAAAAATACGACAGTATCCAAAAAGCTGAAAAACAACGCAGCAAACAAAATGCGGAAAAACGGCGGAAAAAGTGATTTTTTATAAATTATTTCCGAATTATTAGTAATTTGTAAATTCGGATTTGCCGTAATTGATTTTTTAGAGCAAATGTGCTAATATTATGTCAGCACGACGTATTTGTCGACGAATGGAGGTGTGAGTATATGTTAGGTGTTTGGTTGGCGGTTATCGTTGTTGCTTGTGCTTTTGAAATTGCTACTCAGGTACAGCTTGTATCTATATGGGCGGCAGTCGGCGGAATAGTGGCACTTATCGTAGATCTTTGTGGTGCTGAAACTTGGATTCAGGTAATCGTATTCTTTGCCGTTACTTTCTTGACACTTGCAATTACAAGACCTTTTGTCCGAAAGCTGACAAAGGGAATTGAAAATACTCCTTTGAACGCTGATATGAATATCGGCAAAACAGGACTTGTTACTAAAATTGTAGACGAGTCAACGGGAGTTTTCAGGGTAAGCGTTTCAGGTGCTGATTGGTCAGCAATTATGTCTGATTTTAAAGTACCGAAGGTTGGTTCTTCTGTCCGTGTGGAACGGATCGAAGGAGTGAAACTGATTGTAACGCCTGTATAAATGAATAATTTTAAGAAATGAGGTATGTATTATGCCAGGTGGAATTATTGCTCTTATTGTGATAGGAATTATTGTTTTTCTAGTGATTATAACAAATATCAATGTTGTACCGCAGTCGAATGCTTATGTGATTGAGCGCTTTGGTACGTTCTACACTATCTGGGGCAACGGTATCCATGTCAAAGTTCCGTTTATGGATCGAATTGCAAGAAAAGTCTCTTTGAAAGAACAGGTTGTGGACTTTGAACCGCAGTCGGTTATTACAAGAGATAACGTATCGATGAAGATTGATACAGTTGTATATTATCAGATTACCGATCCGAGATTATACACTTATGGTGTAGAGAGTCCGATCATAGCAATCGAAACGCTTTGTGCTACTACTTTGCGTAATATTATTGGTGAACTTGAGCTTGACAGCACACTGACGTCCCGTGACAATATCAATGCAAGGATTCGTGAAATTCTGGATGAAGCAACAGATCCATGGGGTATTAAAGTAAAGCGTGTTGAACTGAAAAATATTCTTCCGCCCCGTGAGATTCAGATTGCCATGGAGAAGCAGATGAAGGCAGAGCGTGAACGCCGTGCGAGAATTCTTGATGCTGAAGGTGAAAAGACAAGCCAGATTCTTGTTGCCGAAGGTCATAAGGAAGCTGCTATTCTTCGTGCAGATGCAATCAAGGAAACAAAGATCCGTGAGGCACAGGGTGAAGCGGAGGCAATTCTTGCTGTGCAGAAAGCATATGCAGACAGTTTGAAAATGCTGAATGAAGCTTCTCCGACAGACAGAGTTATCGCACTTAAGAGTCTTGAAACCTTTACAAAGGTTGCTGACGGCAGAGCAACAAAGATCATTATTCCGTCAGAGATCCAGTCTATGGCAGGTCTTGCAACATCACTCAAAGAACTTGTTGTTGACGGTGAAATCGATAAAACTCCAAAATTAGAAAATGCTGTGAATATTCCGAATATGCAGGCACCTTCTCAGGTGGTGTCGGCATCTCAGCAGCAAATACCGACTGATCCGCAGTCTAACCTTAAAGAAAGAGCAAGACAAGCTCTCCAGCAGAATGCTCCAAGAGTATAAAAATTTTTAGTTTAACAAAAAGCAAGGATGAATTTAAAATCAGCCTTGCTTTTTTGCTTGAGATACTGTAAAATGTATAAGGGAATATATTATACTGTTTCCATGTAATTTATCTAAGGAGAGAAAAAAGCTATGTCTGAACAAAAAAAGGTAGCTGTCATTATGGGCAGCGACAGCGATTTCCCGACAGTATCGGGAGCAATCAAAACACTCGATTCTTATGGAGTGCCGTTTGAGGTTCATATCATGTCGGCTCACCGTACACCCGAAGCAGCTGCGGAGTTTTCAGCGAATGCACGTAAAAACGGCTTTGGTGTGATCATTGCGGCCGCAGGCAAGGCGGCACACCTGGCAGGTGTTCTGGCAGCTCATACAACTGTACCGGTGATCGGAATTCCTATTAAATCTTCAACGCTTGACGGTCTTGATGCACTTCTTGCAACGGTTCAGATGCCGAAAGGGATCCCGGTTGCAACAGTAGCGATTGACGGAGCAGATAATGCAGCAATCCTTGCGGTTCAGATACTTGCACTTTCTGATGAAACACTTGCTCAGAAGCTTGCTGACGAAAAGGTAAGCATGAAAGAGGGAGTAGCCAAAAAAGACGAGGCAATCCAGCAGAAGGTGCAGGAGCTTATTAAATGATCAAGGAGTAATTTTATGTCTGAATTACACGATGAATGTGGTGTCTTTGGCATTTATAAAAATGACAAAGATATGGATATTGTTGAGGAGACATACCTTGCACTTTATGCCCTGCAGCACAGAGGACAGGTTGGTGCAGGAATTGCTGTCAATAATGACGGTAATATGATCTATTATAAAGATCAAGGTATGATTCCCGAAGCTTTGCCTGAAGCAGAGCTGAATCGTCTTGGCAACGGAACGATTGCTCTCGGTCATGTCAAATATTCATCGGGAGAAGTGGTTGACCATGAAAATCTTGCACCGCTTGTGATGCGTTATATCAAGGGTCAGCTGGCGATTTGCATGAATGGTGCACTTGCCAATTATCATGTTTTGCGTGAGGAGTTGAATCAGGGTGCGGCGATATTTCAGTCAAACGGTGATACCGAAATTATTGCTTACCTTATTGCAAGAGCAAGAATCAATGCGGCAACAATCGAAGAAGCTGTGCAGACAGCTGTAAAACAGCTTAATGGTGCGTATGCTATTGTCATGATGTCACCGAGCAAGCTGATTGGTGTGCGTGACCCGTTGGGAATCCGTCCGCTTTGTGTCGGAAAAATAGGACAAAGTTATGTGCTGACTTCTGAGTCCTGTGTTTTTGACAGCCTGGGAGGAACATTTATCAGAGATGTGAAGCCGGGCGAAATGATTGTAATAGACGAAGAGGGGATGCACAGCTATACAGAAGGATGCGGAGAAAAATCAGCGCTGTGTCTGTTTGAGTATGTATATTTTTCACGTCCCGATAGTGTGGTTGACGGTGTTTCCGTTGCAAAGGCAAGGCAAAGAGCAGGTATGCTGCTTGCACGTCAGCATCCGGTAGAAGCCGATTTTGTCTGTGGTGTTCCCGACTGCGGCGTTGAATCCGCTATCGGCTATTCTATGGAATCGGGGATCCGATATTCAACGGGACTGATCAAGAATAAATATATCGGACGAGCATTCAATAATCGAAAGAAAAATTCTGAATATCTTATGCGTATCAAGCTGAATGCGCTTACGCATAATGTCGAGGGAAAAAGAGTCATTGTTATTGATGATTCAATCCTCAAAGGTGGCACAAGCAAGCATATTGTAGATCTGCTCAGACAGGCGGGAGCAAAAGAGGTGCATATGCGCATAGCCTCGCCCGTGTTTAAAAATCCTTGTTTCCTGACAAGTGATACAACGCCAAAGGAAGACCTGATTGGTGCAAAAATGAGTGTTGACGAAATATGCAAATATATCGGAGCAGACAGTTTAGGATTTCTTTCTGCGGAAAGTTTATCCGAAATTGCTAAAGAGTGTAAACTCGGCTTTTGTGATGCTTGTTTTACAGGAAATTATCCGCTTGATGTTTCCGATACATCCCGTGATGATAAATATTCAAAGAAATTAAAATAACGGCTTTGCCGTTTTGGAGGTCAGAAAATGAAAAGCTTTAGTGACAGCTATAAGGCAGCAGGCGTAGACGTTACGGCTGGATACAAATCTGTTGAGCTGATGAAGGAGTATGTGGCAAAAACTGTAACGAATGGTGTTCTTTCGGGCATCGGCGGTTTCGGCGGACTGTTTGAGATAGATACTACAGGTATCGACCACCCTGTTCTTGTTTCGGGAACAGATGGTGTCGGCACAAAGCTGAAAATTGCAATGCTTTTAGATAAGCATGATACGATCGGTATTGACTGTGTGGCAATGTGTGTCAACGATATCATCTGTTGCGGAGCAAAGCCGCAGTTTTTCCTTGATTATATTGCAATTGGCAAAAACTATCCCGAAAAGGTAGCCGAAATTGTTTCAGGTGTAGCAGAAGGCTGTGTTCAGAGCGGATGTGCGCTTGTAGGCGGAGAAACGGCCGAGCATCCCGGTATGATGCCGGAGGATGATTATGACCTTGCAGGTTTCTCGGTAGGTGTTGTTGATAAAGCAAAAATTTTAAAGCCTGATACGCAGAAGGCAGGAGATGTCATGATCGGTATCAAGTCAAGCGGCGTACATTCAAACGGTTTTTCGCTTGTCCGCAAAGTTTTTGATATCAATAACAAAGAGAGTATTTCAAAATACTATGACGAACTTGGCACAACACTCGGTGAAGCACTTCTAACGCCGACAAGGATTTATGTCAAAGCAATACTGGCACTTCTTGACAGTGTTAAAGTGAAATCCATTTCTCATATTACGGGCGGTGGTTTTTACGAGAATATCCCACGTTCACTTCCAAAAGGAATTTCTGCAAAAATTAACCGCAGTGATGTTCAGGTACTTCCTATATTTGATCTTATTGCAAAAACAGGCAATATTCCTGAGCGTGATATGTTCAACACCTTTAATATGGGTGTCGGTATGACTGTTGTAGTAGATAAGGCAGATGTTGATAAGGCAATCGAGGTATTGAAAGCATCGGGAGAGGATGCTTATGTCCTCGGCGAACTTGTCGAAAGCGATGAAGGTGTTATTATCAATTAGTAATGATAAAGAAAGGGAAACTGCTTTATGAAAAATATCGTAGTATTGGTTTCGGGCGGAGGTACCAACCTTCAGGCACTGATTGATGCTCAGGACAGCGGCATCATAAAGGACGGCAGAATAACGTGTGTGATTTCTTCCAAGCCGGGTGTATATGCGTTGGAAAGAACTAAGAAGCATAACATCAGATCCAGAGTGATTGCAAGGAAAGAATATAGTGATGTTGTGGAATACAGCAAAGCAATTCTTAATGCTTTGAATGAGGAAAAAGCAGACCTTGTGGTATATGCAGGTTTTATGACCATTCTTGATGAACTGGTGGTAAAGGCATATCCGAACAGAATGATGAATGTTCATCCTGCTTTGATACCGAGCTTTTGCGGCAAAGGGTATTACGGTCTGCGTGTACATGAAGAAGCATTAAAAAAAGGTGTCAAGTTGACAGGTGCTACCGTGCATTTTGTAACAGAAGTATGCGACGGCGGTCCGATTATTCTCCAGAAGGCTGTTGAAGTACTTGATGATGATACGCCCGAGATACTCCAGAAAAGAGTCATGGAGCAGGCTGAGTGGAAGATCCTTCCGCAGGCGGTTTCCCTTTTCTGTGAGGACAGGCTTGAAGTCAGAGATGACAGAGTTTATATAAAGTGAGGAAGTATTATGGTAGAGTTAAAGAAAGAAATTTCATCCACAACATATCCCGGCAGGGGAATTATTATCGGTAAAAGTGCTGACGGCAAAAAATCAGTGATTGGCTATTTTATCATGGGCAGAAGCGAAAACAGCAGAAACAGAGTATTCATAAAAGAAGGAAAGGATCTGAAAACACAGGCATTTGACCCGTCAAAGCTTGTTGATCCTTCACTCATTATTTACGCACCTGTCCGTACACTGGAAAATCAGACAGTTGTTACAAACGGTGATCAGACAGATACGGTAAGAGATTTTATTCTTGAAGGCAAGACATTTGAGGAAGCTCTCCGCACACGTACTTTTGAGCCTGATGCGCCAAACTTTACACCGAGAATTTCGGGTATCGTTGAGCTTGCAGACAGTGATTTTTCCTATAAGCTTTCAATTCTCAAAAGCAATGAGGGAAGAGAGGAGTCTGCACTTCGTTTCTTCTATGAATATGCACAGCCTGTTGCAGGTGAGGGACATTTTATTCATACCTATAAGCAGGACGGCAATCCGATCCCTTCCTTTGAGGGTGAACCGACACTTATTAATATCGAGGGAGATATCGATACCTTTACAAAGAATGTATGGGAATCCTTGAATGAGGATAATAAAGTTTCTCTTTATACCCGTTTCATTGATTTGGAAACAGGTGAATTTGAGGACAGAATTGTAAATAAGAATCAGTAAATATAAAGTTTCGTTCACCTTTTCAAAGGTGGCGGGGTGATGGGGCAAAGCCCTTAACCATTAATAATCAAAAAGGGGATAGAACAATGGCAAACGAACTTGAACTGAAGTATGGCTGTAACCCGAATCAGAAACCGTCAAAAATTTATATGCAGGATGGTTCCGAGCTTCCTGTTACAGTACTCAACGGCAGACCGGGATATATCAATTTTCTTGACGCATTCAACAGCTGGCAGCTTGTTTCCGAGCTGAAAGCGGCAACAGGTCTTCCTGCTGCGGCTTCTTTCAAGCATGTAAGTCCGGCAGGTGCAGCAGTTGCAACCGAGCTTTCGGATACATTGAAAAAGATTTATTTTGTGGATGATCTGGAGCTTTCTCCGATTGCAAGTGCCTATGCAAAAGCAAGAGGTGCAGACAGAATGTCCTCCTACGGTGACTGGGTAGCTCTTTCCGATACTTGTGACAAGGAAACAGCGCTTCTTTTGAAAAGAGAAGTATCTGACGGTATTATCGCTCCCGATTACACAGACGAGGCATTGGAAATACTCAAATCAAAGCGCAGAGGTACATATAATGTTGTGAAAATCGATACATCCTATGTTCCGGCTGCTATTGAGCATAAGCAGGTTTACGGGATTACTTTTGAGCAGGGCAGAAATGACCTTAAAATTGATGCAGAAATGCTTAAAAATATGGTTACAGATAACAAGGAGCTTACCGAAGAAGCAAAGCGTGACCTTATCATTGCACTCATCACGCTCAAATATACACAGTCTAATTCTGTATGCTATGCAAAGGACGGACAGGCTATCGGTGTCGGCGCAGGTCAGCAATCGAGAATTCACTGCACAAGACTTGCAGGTAACAAGGCTGATATCTGGTATCTCCGTCAGAATCCGAAGGTACTGGCTCTTCCTTTCAGAGAAGATATCCGCAGACCCGACCGTGATAATACAATAGATGTATATATTTCCGATGATTATGAAGATGTACTTGCAGACGGTATCTGGGAGCAGTTCTTTACAACAAAGCCAGAACCGCTGACAAGAGAAGAAAAGAAGCAGTGGCTTTCTACATTCAGCGGTGTTTCTCTCGGTTCGGACGCATTTTTCCCATTCGGCGATAACATAGAAAGAGCAAAACGCAGTGGCGTACAGTATATTGCACAGCCGGGCGGGTCAATTCGTGATGATAATGTTATCGATACCTGTAATAAATACGGAATTGCAATGGCATTTACAGGTATCCGCCTGTTCCACCATTAATTAAACGGAGGTATATTTCCATGAAAATATTAGTAGTAGGCAGCGGCGGAAGAGAACACGCTATTATCCGCAAGCTGAAAGAAAGCCCCCGTGTGGACAAGATTTATGCAGCTCCCGGTAATGGTGGTATTTCCAAAGATGCCGAATGTGTCAATATCGGTGCAATGGATAAGCAAGGAATCGTTAACTTTGCTAAGGAAAATGAAATTGATATCGTTTTTGTTGCACCCGATGATCCGCTTGCAGACGGAATGGTAGATGAGCTTCTTGGTAATGGTATCCGTGCTTTTGGTCCTAAGGCAAATGCTGCAATTATTGAGAGCAGTAAGGTTTTCTCCAAAAATCTGATGAAAAAATATCACATTCCCACAGCAGAATATGAGGTATTTGATAGTTCTGAAAAAGCAATCAACTATATTGAAGAAAAAGGTAAATATCCTGTGGTGATCAAGGCAGACGGTCTTGCACTTGGTAAGGGCGTTATCATTGCAAAGGATCATGATGAGGCAAAAGCTGCGGTTAAAGAGATCATGGAAGATAAGAAATTCGGCGATTCGGGAAACAACGTTGTTGTAGAAGAATTCCTGACAGGTCCTGAGGTTTCCGTGCTGGCTTTTACTGATGGTATCGCACTCAAACCGATGGTATCTTCTAAGGATCACAAGAGAGCTTATGACAATGATGAAGGTCTTAACACAGGCGGAATGGGTACAGTAAGTCCGAATCCGTATTATACTGATGAGATAGCGGAAATATGCCGTAAGAAGATATTTGAGCCGACAGTTGCCGCTATGAACAGTGAAAACCGTACCTTCAAGGGTTGTTTGTATTTCGGACTAATGATCACGCCTGACGGACCGAAGGTGATAGAATATAATGCACGTTTCGGCGATCCGGAAGCACAGGTCGTACTTCCAAGACTGAAAACGGATCTTGTGGATATTATAGAGGCAGTCATTGAAGACAGACTTTCTCAGATCAATATTGAGTGGACAGAGGATGCTTCTGCTTGTGTCGTTATGGCTTCCGGTGGTTATCCGTTGGCTTATAAGAAAGGAATTGAAATTTCCGGTCTTGACGAGAACGGACAGGTAAGCGGTGCGGTTGTTTATCATGCAGGGACAAAATTTGAGAACGACAAATTCCTTACCAACGGTGGTCGTGTTCTGGGTGTAACCGCAAAAGGCAAAAATCTTGACGAAGCACTTGAGAAAGCATATCAAGCAGTTAACAAGATATCATTTGAGGGTGCTCATTATCGTACAGATATAGGAAAAACAAAATAAATCAATAAAATTCACCGATGGCACAGTGCTGTCGGTGAATTTTATTAAATATAGATATATACTTTTGATTTAAGATGTATTATAATATAACTATGATAAGTGAAGAAGCAAAAAAGGCAAAAACAGTATACATTTCAAAAAATGAATATGACGATTTGAAGAAAAAAGCAGAATACTATGAACTTTACAAGAACAACTATATAGATCTCAAAGCACAGAATCAATTAATGACAGATGAGTTGAACAAACTTCGGAGGGTGGTTTATGCGAGCCAGCCGGAGAAACGACTGATCATAGCCAAAAATTATGATATCATTCTGAATGAAGAGGAATTAATTTGTGATAAGGAGGAAGAAAAAACAGGCAGTTCTGAAAGATTGTCAGCGGCTATGACAGATCTGATAGACTGTATGAGATCTTTTCCGCCTAATGACGAGGTGAATGAAAATATCAATTATTTATTCAGAAGATTCACGCTGAAGGGCAATCAGCAGAAATGTCCTTTATGTAAAAATAAGCTTGTAGCGACATCGCAATTTCCTGCAACAACATTCAAAATCACTGAGGAAAAAGCGGTATTGTGTGATGATATCTATTATGGTTACAAGTGTTCATCATGTGCATATCAGATGGTGAATATTTACGAGAATTTTTCAATGAAAAACCCCGTAATCAATGAAAAAATTATTTCTGCAGAAACGATTGCAAGAATTATCACTTATAAATTTGAACGACATGATTCAATGCAGTCTCAGGAGATTTTCTGGGATGAATGTGGACTTGATTTTTCTTCGACATTGATGGCTTCTTGGATGCGTGAAGTTTGTGATATGTGGTTCAGGCCGTTATACGATATGCTGAAAAAAGAAATAAAGCAGAATGATTTCATTTGTGCCGATGTAAAAGCGGTAAGAAATTATGATATCACGCGGAACAGCTGTATGCTTATAGAAAATGAGCTTATGTATCTGTGGTTATTCAGAACAGACGAAACAAATCGTAAACCGATCATCCTTTTTGATATCAGTCAAGACAAAAGCTATGATATTCCGGAAAAATATCTGAAAGGTTATAAAGGAATTCTTCAGACAGTTAAAATTCATAGATATGAGTACCCGGGCAAGGATTTTAAAACAGCCGCTATGTGGCAGTATGTTGCGGAATTGTTTGATGAAGCACTGGATTATATTCCGCCGAAAGCACAGAATGATTCCGCACCGATGAGGGGAATAAGACTGTGTGAAAAAATCATCGGAAATGAGGCAGAGTTCAGCCATATTGAGGATGAAATCAAAATCAAGCTCAGAAATAAGCGTTCAAGGGCGGCCGCCGAGGAACTTGTTGCATGGGCAAAGGAATTTTCGGAAAGTAATGTTGATCCTGATAGAATCAGCAGAACAGGAAAAGCATTATCCTATATTCATGATCACGAAAAAGAACTAATGATTTATTTTGAGGATAGCAGGGTATCGGTCGATAATGAACTTTGTCAAAGCAGTTTGCATAATTTTACTGTTTCTGAAAAGAAATGGAAAATTGTCAGAACAGGATCAGGGTGCGAAAGAAGCATGATGATGTACAGTATTATACAAACCGCTGTCGCCAATAATCTTAATCCGTTCCGATATCTTTATTATTATATGAAGAATGCGGCAAATCCAGGAAAACATACCACAATGGATCATCTGCTCCCATGGAATGTGCCCGATGCGTGCAAAGAATTTTATTATGAATAATACCAATTTGAAATCGAAAAGACGATAAAAATTTTAGAATAGTTTAACATTATGACGTCTATAAAACATATGTGTGAATATATGTTTTATAGACGTTTTCTATTAATTGTAATAGAAAATTAATTCAAGAATGGAAAAAATGGTTAGATTTATCTAATTTGTTTAAAAGTTAAGAAAGAAAATTGTATAAAATATCAATAAAAACCTTGTAATTTGCTGAAAGAAGAAGTATAATAGGTATATAAAATTATATATAGATTATATATAAAAATAAGAAAGAATGGGAGGAATATCCTATGGCAGAAAATCCCCTGACATTCCAAGGGACAAAAGCTCAGGAAGAAAAACTTATGGCTGTGATAGAACAGAATAAGGAAGTTCCCGGAGCACTCTTGCCTGTACTTCATGAGGCACAGGAAATTTATGGCTATCTTCCGATCGAGGTTCAGCAGATGGTTGCGGATGGACTCGGTGTGTCGCTTAGTGAGGTATACGGCGTTGCTACGTTCTATTCACGTTTCAGCCTTACGCCGAAAGGCAAGCACAGAATCAGTGTCTGTCTTGGTACAGCATGTTATGTAAAAGGTGCTGATAAAATCCTTGTTGAGATCGAAAACAAACTCGGCATCAAAAGCGGTGAATGTACCCCCGACGGACTTTTCTCGATTGATTCCTGTCGTTGCGTAGGTGCTTGCGGTCTTGCACCGGTAATGATGGTTGATGAAGAAGTATATGGTAAGCTTACTCCGAAAGAAGTCGGCAAGATCCTTGATAAGTATATTGCAGAGGAAGGGGGACAGCGGTAATGACACTTGAAGAACTGAATAAGATAAAAAAAGAAAATGAAGAGCTTGTGATGGTCAGAAAGGTTGTGAAGGAGAAGGGCGAGGAGCTCGCGAAACACACACAATACCGTAAACAGGTTCTGGTCTGTGGAGGTACAGGTTGTACTTCATCAGGCAGTAAAAAAGTACTTGCTGCTCTGGAAGAATCTCTGAAAGAAAACGGTATTGAGGAAGAAATTCTTGTAGTAAGAACAGGCTGTTTCGGTCTTTGTTCTCTTGGTCCGATCATGATTGTTTACCCTGAGGGAGCATTTTATGCACAGGCTACTCCCGAAGGAGTAAAACGGATTGTAAAGGAACATCTGAAAGAAGGCAATATTGTAAAAAATCTTCTTTATAAAGAAACGGTTCATGAGGATGGTTCAATCATTTCTTTGTCTGAGACCAACTTTTATAAAAAGCAGATGAGAATTGCGCTCAGAAACTGTGGTGTGATTGATCCTGAAAATATTAATGAGTATATTGCTGTTGATGGTTATCAGGCTCTGTATAAGGCACTGACATCTATGACACCTGATGATGTTATCAATGAAGTGCTGAATTCAGGTCTTCGAGGCAGAGGAGGCGGCGGCTTTCCAACAGGTAAAAAGTGGATGTTTGCCAAGGCTTCAAAGGGCGATGTGAAATATGTCTGTTGTAATGCCGACGAAGGTGACCCGGGTGCATTTATGGATCGTTCCATTCTTGAAGGTGACCCGCAGTGTGTTATTGAAGCAATGATCCTTGCAGGTTATGCAATTGGTGCACATCATGGATTTGTGTATGTTCGTGCAGAGTATCCTATAGCGGTTCAAAGATTGACAATTGCTATCGAACAGGCAAGAGAATACGGTTTTCTCGGTAAAAATATTTTTGGTACAGGCTTTGATTTTGATATGGAAATCCGTCTCGGTGCAGGCGCATTTGTATGCGGAGAAGAGACAGCCCTTATGACATCA
>ONGS01000114.1 GCA_900317395.1 uncultured Eubacteriales bacterium
ATCAGAACAGCAGGACATTCGTATTTTGCACTGATCAGAGCTGCATAAAATCCGCCCAGACTCGTTCCCACGACTGCACTGCAAAAATTATTGGTAAACTGGCTGCTCAACATCTGCATTAATTTTTCGGGTGAAGTCCTGTCATAATCCAGCTGTAATGAGATTACCTCAAAACCACATTCCGACAAGGCATTATATGCCGAATTCGCCGCATTTCCTTTATATCCGTGTATATTCAAAATCTTCATCATTCATCACCATCGATTCATTCCGCTCTTTGTTTTCGTAAAACCGATCCTGCCGGTATTTCAACATTGCTCGGCATGATTACTTTCTGCATCGCATGGGGTGCAACATCGATCTGCTCACCCTTTTCATTCTGCATATAGTCTACAATGATCTCAAAAGGCTCTCCGCTCGGCGGCAAAACATCCAGTTTGTCACCCGAGAAAAATCGGTTACGCTGTGTAAGGTACGCCGTGTGATCTTTATATTCGTCACATACTGCAACTACATCATAATGGCGGATATAACCACCGTTGCCGGTAACCTGTCCCGGCTCTCCGCCAAAGAAAAATCCTGTGCTGTATTCTCTGTGACTGACCTTTTCAAGCTCGTCTTTGATCCACGGTGACAGCGGCTTTTCACCGCCGTATTCGTAATATTCGTCTATCGCATGACGGTAAGCATTCGTTATCACCGAAACATAATAAGCCGACTTCGCTCTTCCCTCGATTTTCAGGCTGTTAACACCTGCTTTCAAAAGCTCGGGAATATGCTCTATCATGCAAAGGTCACGAGAATTATAGAGAAATGTACCGTTTTCGGTTTCCTCAACCGGGAAATACTGACCATCTCTGTGTTCTTCAAACAGATGATATTTCCACCTGCACGGCTGCGCACAGTCGCCACGATTGGCGTCTCTGCCTGTCATATAGCTTGAAATCAGACATCTGCCCGAAAAAGAAACACACATCGAACCGTGCACAAAGGTTTCTATTTCCAATTCTGAGGGTATCTTCGCCCTGAGATCTGCTATTTCATCAAGAGAAAGCTCTCTTGCAAGAACAACACGGGAAGCACCTGTTTCATAAAGTACTTTTGCTGTCTGATAATTAACAACTCCTGCCTGTGTCGAAACATGACGCTGAACCTTCGGCGCATATTTTGCCGCAAGCGACATCACACCAAGGTCGGCAATGATAAAGGCATCAACGCCGCAGTCCTGAGCTGTTTTCAGGAATTCGGGCAGACGGTCAATTTCATCGTTTCTCGGCAGAGTATTGCAGGTAACATGTACCTTTACTCCTTTTTTATGTGCTTTTTCGACAGATAATTTCAAATCTTCAAAAGTAAAATTCTTTGAGGCTGTCCTCATACCAAATTCCGTTCCGGCAAGATAAATTGCATCCGCACCGAATTTCAGCGCACTCTCAAAACATTCCGTATCCCCTGCCGGTGCAAGCAGTTCAACCTTTCCAAACATAAACAAACCTCCGTAAATAAAATCATCTACATTATAGCATTAAACCCCATGAATTGCAACGAATCCCGCTTTTATAAAACAGAAATATAGTAAATATAACCTTACACGATGTTGAAAATTGATATATGAAGAATTTATTCACAATAAATCATCTGTACTGACATAAAAAAAATACATAAAATTGCAAAAATTAGTCGCTTTTTCGTGGCAAATTCTGCCATTTCCGTAAAAATTCATAATATTTTAGATAGAAAATAATAAAATTTCGATAAAACAGTTGCAATTTTAATTTGTTTTGTGTAAAATGTATATAGATGTTTTCGTCAGTGTGTTTTTATACCTGTATCAGGCACGGCGAACAAGTTTGAAACCAGTAAATTATCATAATTTCAAAGTGAGGGAACAAAATTATGTCCAACAGATTGTTTCAGGGAGTTATCCATCAGATGAGAGACACCATCGACAGAACCATTGGTGTAATTGATGAAACTTCCGTTGTTATTGCATGCAGTGAACTCGGCAAAATCGGCGAGGTAAACGAACATATTACCTCGGAAATGCTGACTTCTACCGCCCCCTTTGTACTGAACGGATATACATACAAGGCTTTCGGCAATAAGCCAAGAAGCGAATATGCCGTATTCGTGGCAGGTAACGATTATGCAGCACAGAAATATGCTGCGATTCTTGCTGTTTCTCTCGGCAGCATCAAGCAGTATTACGACGAAAAATATGACAGAGGTAACTTTATTAAGAATGTGATCCTCGACAATATTCTCCCAGGTGATATTTATCTGAAATCAAGAGAACTGAAATTCAACTCGGATGTGACAAGAGTATGTATGCTCATCAAGATCTCTGCTAAGACGGATATTTCCGCTTATGATGTGATACAGAACCTTTTCCCGGACAAAAATAAGGATTTCGTTATCAATATCAATGAAACCGATATCGCTCTTGTTAAAGAAATTAAGCAGGATATCGACCCCAAAGATCTGGAGAAACTTGCCAGCTCCATTATCGATACGCTGTCAGGAGAGTTCTATACGCACTGCGTGATCGGTATTGGTACACCTGTAACCGGTATCAAGGATCTGGCACGTTCTTTCAAGGAAGCACAGGTGGCCCTTGAAGTCGGCAAAGTATTCGATACAGAGCGTTCTATCGTAAGTTATGATAAGCTCGGCATTGCTCGTTTGATCTATCAGCTTCCGACAACACTCTGCGATATGTTCCTAAAAGAAGTATTTAAAAGAGGCTCTATCGAATCACTCGACCAGGAAACTCTCTTTACCATTCAGCGATTCTTTGAAAACAACCTGAATGTTTCGGAAACTTCAAGAAAACTGTTTGTACACAGAAATACATTGGTATACAGACTTGAAAAAATCAAAAAACTGACAGGTCTTGATCTGAGAGAATTTGAGGATGCTATTATCTTCAAGGTAGCACTCATGGTTAAGAAATACCTTTCATCCAACCCGATTAAATATTAATTCTGACAAGGAGAGCCGATTTCGGCTCCCCTTTTTTGTTTGTTATTTTTTTTATTTTATTTGACGAATGAAACAATATATTATATAATAATATGGATATAGGTTTTATGTCGAATTATATAATAATAATATATTTGTTAAGGATGATTGATGAATGATACATCTGAAAAATGTTTCCAAAGTATATTCCAACGGTACGGAAGCACTGAAAAATGTAAGTCTTGATATCAATCAGGGCGAATTTGTTTTTATTGTCGGTCCCTCGGGTGCAGGAAAAAGTACGTTTCTCAAACTGTTGATACATGAGGAAAAAGCTACATTCGGAAAAATTAAGGTCAATGGCTTTGACCTTATCAAAATGAAAAACAGAAAAGTTCCCTATCTGCGTCGGACAATGGGCATCGTTTTTCAGGATTTCCGCCTGATCGATAAAATGAATGTTTATGATAACATTGCCTTCGCAATGAGAGCGATCGGCGCACCCGAAAAAACAATCAAAAAACGTGTCAATTACGTTATTGCAATTGTGGGATTAACAGGCAAAGAGAAATGCCGTCCAAATGAGCTTTCCGGCGGCGAGCAACAACGTGTAAGCCTTGCAAGAGCCCTTGTCAACAACCCGGAAATGATTATTGCCGACGAACCTACAGGTAATATTGATCCGAAAATGTCCTATGAGATTATGAGACGGCTTGTTGATATCAACAAAAAAGGTACAACTGTTCTGATCGTAACTCATGAGCATGACCTTGTAAAAGAATTCGGCGGAAGGGTCATTACCATTAACGGGGGAGAAATTGAAAAGGATGAAAAAATCGATTCAAAATATTTTTTGGATGAATCGGTTGATTCCGCAGAGGATTCAGAGGAGGCGGAAGAATGAAATTTTCAAGCAGCGGATATCTTGTCAAGGAAGGTCTTAAAAATATCTGGAATAACCGTATGATGTCGCTTGCCTCAATCATTGTGCTTGTTTCATGCCTGATTATTACAGGTGCGGCTATTCTGCTTTCACTGAATGTGTCAAGCCTGATATCAACGATCGGAGATGATAATCAGATCAATGTCTTTCTTGACAATGAAATGTCAGATATTGATTCAATTAAACTCGGGGCTCAGATTGAAAAAATCAACAATGTAGATGAATGTGAGTTTTATTCCAAAGACGAGGCCATTAAGGAATTTCAGAGCAAACTGGGCAATCTTTATGAAAGTATGCAGGGAGATGAAAATCCTCTCGGAAATGTATATAAGGTTCGCCTGAAAGATCTTTCCGATTACAAGGATACCATAGCGGAAATCAAAACAATTGACGGCGTTACCTCAGTCAGCGACAGAGCCGCTATTGCAAGAACACTGACAAAGTTGAATTATTTTGTCACATTGGTCGGCTCCTGGGTCGTGCTGATTTTAGGGGTCGTTACCCTGTTCATAATCTCGAATACGATTAAAATGACGATGTATTCAAGGCGGTTTGAGATCAGCATTATGAAATCGGTTGGCGCAACCAATACATTTGTGCGGATTCCGTTTATTATAGAGGCGATGGCAATCGGTCTGATTGCAGGAATTCTGTCCTCAATTGTTATTATCAGTATTTATAATCCTGTAAGAGAAAGTGCCGGCAATATGATAAGCTTGATTGGAACATCTACTATACCATTGGAACAAATCTGGGGACCCGTACTTCTCGGTTTTTCGGGAATCGGCGTACTGATAGGCGCTCTCGGAGGATTTATTTCAATTACAAAATATCTGCGCAAAGAAGGAGGAGAGATTCTTGGCTGGTAAAAAACGGAAAATCAAAGGCATCGTCAGTATATTTTCCGCACTGCTTGCAGCCGCTGTCATCAGTATGCCGAATGCGCTTGCATTTGATGTAAAAGAGAATTCAAAACAACAGCAGCAGTTACAAGAGGAAAATTCACAGTATAAAAGCGATCTGGAACAAACAGAAATGACCTTGCAGGAAAAAGAAGAATACAGCAAGGAATTACAGAAAAAAATATCCACTCTTACTCAAAAAATACAAAGCAGTAATAAAAAAATCAAGGAACTGAATGTTGAGATCAATGAAAAACAAGTTCTGATCGATGAAAAACTGGAACAAATACAAGACAGACTGGATATTCTGCGCAAAAGACTGAGAGCTATCTACACAGCAGGAGATATTTCCTCACTTGAAATCATATTACAGGCAAAGGATTTTTCCGATTATGTTGATAAAATGGAGCTTGTACAGAGTATTTCAGAATATGACAATAAGCTGATCAGCGGACTTCAAAAAGAGATGGAATCCATAAGTGACGAGCAGAATAAACTGAAGGAAGATAAAAAGAAAGTAGAAAACGAAAAGAAGAGTCTGGAAGAAAACAAGAAAAAAATCAATTCCCTTTCGGCAGAAAATGCAACCGTCATCAAACAGCTGATGAGTGAAAAAGAAGAAACAGAAAATCATATTGCTGAAAACGAAACACGTCAGAAGGAGCTTGAAAAAGCACTTGCTGAATATAATTCTGCAAGTGCTTCACAAAACAATCAACAGCAGCGTACCCTGAACAGACAACAACAGCAGGATATCATTGATAAGGCCAATCAAGATACCCTTAATCGAATCAACCAAAACAATAATAACAGCAGCAGTAATAAAAATAGCAGTAACAACAACAGCAGCAATAAAAATAATAATAACAGCGAAAACAGCAGCAACAAAACAAATACCAACAACAATGATGATAACAACAGCAATACAAACAAAAACGACAACAGCGATGTTCTGGTAAAATCTGACGGTACTTCCTATGTTTGGCCCTGCCCGGGACACACATACCTGACCTCCACTTTTGATGAGTGGCGAGGTGTCAACAATCACGGTGCACTTGATATTGCAGACGGAAGTATTTACGGTGCAGCAGTTGTTGCGTGCTGGAACGGAACCGTTATTGCTACCAACACTACCTGCACACATGATTATGGCAAATCTTCAAGCTGCGGCTGCGGTGGCGGCTACGGAAACTATGTCATGATCGACCATGGCGGCGGAAAAGTATCGATTTACGGACATCTTTGTGAAGTCGTTGCTACCCCCGGTCAACAAGTATCAGCAGGTCAGCTGATTGGTTATGTCGGATCAACGGGATATTCCACAGGCCCTCACCTGCATTTTGAAATGCAGCTCAACGGCGTTCGCTACGACCCCCTTAGTGAATATAATTAAAATAAATCGCCCTGACCAATTTATTAAAGAACAAATAAATTGGTCAGGGATTTTTTATTTGAAATTAAATCTCAACTTTTGCGGTGGTGTTGGAGCAATTGTCACGAGTGACGGTAATACGCTTATTGATCATTTCCTTCAACCGTCCGACATGAGAAATGATGCCGATCAGGCAGCTACCCGAACTGATACCGTTCAATGCTTCAACTGCTTTTTCAAGTGCTTTGTCGTCAAGCGAACCAAAACCTTCGTCAATAAACATAGTTTCAAGACGGATACCGCCGGAGTTGGATTGTATTTCATCCGACAAACCAAGCGACAAGGCAAGAGCAGCCATAAAGGACTCACCGCCCGAAAGAGTATTGACACTTCTGATTTTGCCGCTTTCATTGTCGGTAATACTGATAGCAAGACCGCCGGTTTTTCGCTTGTCATTGATCGAATCATACCTGATAAGCTTATATCTACCATCGGTCATTTTCTCCATGCGACTGTTCGCTCTGATGAGTACTCTGTCAAAGTACGCTGCCTGAATGAAAGATACAAGCTTGATTTTATCTTTGTCTCGCAGTGCTCCGTTTGCGGTAGCGTATAGATCAGCACAACGATAGTAATTATCAACAGCCTTTTTAAACTTGCTTTTTGTATTTTTCAGAACTTCATTCACCTTTTGGTTGTTGCTCATCCTGACAGATAACCGCTGTCCTTTTTCTTCAATTTGTTTTTCAATTGCCGCATACTCTTTCGCCGCAATATTTAAAGCTTCAAAGTCATAAGCTTGCGTTTCCGAAAGCTGTTTTTGAATAACGCCCTCCGCCGCTGTCAACTCACTTATTTTATTTGTATGCTCACGAACAGCAGATTCCGCCTTTTCATATTCTTCCTTTAAAGTTTTAGACTTTCTGATAAGTTCATTGATGCGATTTTCTGCTTCTTTTTTAGATTTGAATTCGAGCTTTGCAGCAAGCTCTTCTATATTTTTTTGCAACGATTCGATTTTTTCGCTGTTTTTAGCGATTTCCACTTTCAGTTCTGAAATTTTTTCGGTGATAATTTCATTTTGTTTTAGCAGTTTTTCAATATCTTTGGTAATTTTTGTTTTTTCTTCAATGCACCCTTCAAGTTCTCTGATTTCAGTCTTAATAAAGAAACATTGTTTTCTCAGTTCTCTTACATTTCTGTCAAGATATGCTTCAAGTTCTTCAAGCACAATCTCTTCCCCAAACTCTTCTCTGAAGTTGCTGATGAGCTCAGATTGTGTATCATTAACTCTGTTACGCTTTGTTCCTGCATCTGTTGCTGCTTCGTTCATTCGTTTATTCAGCTGATCAAGTTTTGCCGATTCCTGATCTACTTCATCCTTTGAGGGTGCATTTTCATGCTTGAATGCAAGTTTTGGATGATGAACCGAACCACATACGGGACAAGGCTCATTTTCATTTAGATTTGCCGCCAAAATACCTACCTGGTTGTCAAGAAAAGCTGAATTCAGGCGTCTGAACAATTCTTCCTGCTTTCCAAATCGTTTTTTGATGTCAAGATATTTACTCTTAGCCTGCTCCGCTTCCTCTTTCATTTTCAGCAACTCTTTGCTTTTATCCAGCAATCCTTTTCGTCTTTTCCCTTTTTCCACAAGTTTCTCAAATTCCGCTTCCAGCTTTGCCTTTTTTTCCTCCGAGCCTTCAAGTTCCGATAATCTTTTCTTGTGAGATTCGATAAGCTCTTCATTTCTTACTTTGGTTTTTTTGGCTTTATCAAGCTCTGCCGTACATTCTTTCTCCGCTGTAGTGCAGGCTTTTTGCTCTCCTGCCAGATCATCAAGTTTATCATAATCGGACAGCTTTGAACGCAAAACCTCCGCCTGTGATTCAAATTTTCCTGCTTTTTCAGGGTTTTCTTTTGCCGCCTCAAGTTTTTCGGTCAACTGCGGCATCTGTTCTTCCAGTTTTTTGTGCTGCTGTTGTTTTTCTTTTAATTCTTTTTCATTCCTTTTACGAATATTCGCTTTACCAAGCTGTTGGTTTATCTGTGCTTGTTTTTCCTTGTTTTCCTGAGCTGTAAGCTTTAAAGCTCTATTCTTTTCTTCATCCTCGTTCAAAAGCTTTTCGGATAGCTCTTGTATTCTATCTATTTCCTCATAGGTGATAACGGACAGTGATTTTTTTTCTTCGGTTTCTTTACGGAATTCACTTTCCTCATCACATGAAAGCAACTTTACAGATGAACTTATTTCGTTCTGTATTTTGTCTTTTTTTACCAACGCTTCACTGGTACGATCCCTGAGTTTTTCCGTCAAAGTTACATAATTCTGTGTATTAAATACCGAATTCAGGATTTTTCCCCTCGTTTCCGTATCCTCACGAATCACACTCATAAATTCACCCTGCGCTATCATGGCAATTTTCTTGAAATTTTCCTTATTAATGCCGATGATTTCCTTTACAGCGGCTTCCCCATCCTTCTCTTTAGAGTATGTAATGCCGTCCTGTTCACACTTAAATTCAAATTTATTGCCGTGTTCACTATGCTCCTGCGGAGTATCCTGCTCTTCGCCGTTCTTTTTTCTGGCTCTTTTCAGACGGTTCAATTCATATTTCGGACTTCTATAGATATGGTAGTATTTTCCTTTTGAAATAAAATCCAGCTCTACATAGGTTTCAATATCATCATCTGCGCTTTTGTTTCTGAGCATGGCGGCATTTCTGTCTTTGCCGCTAACAGTTTCTCCGTAAAGCGCATAGCTGATAGCCTCGAATATTGTGCTTTTTCCTGCCCCTGTATCACCTGTGATAAGATAAAGGCCGTTATCCCCCAGAAGTGAAAAATCAATGACTGTTTTGTTCAGATAAGGTCCGAAAGCAGACATCACAAGCTTAATCGGTTTCATTTTCTTCCCCCCATATTTCAGATATAATGCTTTTTAAGATTTCTTCCTGCACCGGATCGGGATCTGCCTCATCATGCTGTTTTCGATAAAATTCGGTAAACAACTCCAGCGGAGAACGGTTTTCTGCATCGCCTTCCGGCGTTTCCATACTTGTATATCCTGTTTTGCTTGACCGACTGTAGCGTACATTCAACAGATTGGGATATACTGTCCTTAAATGCCCGGCAGGGTTATCAATATATTCTTCATCGGTCAAAACTGCATAAACAAAATCTTCCGTTACGATCCCGTCATCGTTTTTCTCGGCGGAAAGCAGCTCATCAAAACTTCCCTCTATAGAGATCATATCATGTTTGGGAACAAGGGGAACGGTGCGTATTTCTATGTCACAAAGCTCGCTGTCACCTGTTTTCTCTCCGAGTGTCACTACCGTATAGGACTTTTTCGTCCCGATCTCGGAAGCAGAATATTTCAGCGGTGTTCCGCAGTAGCGCAGTCTTTGACTGCCGATATTCTGCGAACGGTGGATATGACCGAGGGCAGTATAATCAAACGGTGCATAAACGTCCTTACTAATACAGTCAATACCACCTATGGAAGATTCGGATTCCGAAAAAGACGCACCTGCAACATACTGGTGTGACAACAGAACATTTCTTTCGTTTGGATTGATCTGCATTTTTTCAACCACCAGTGCAAAAGCCTCGGTATAATCAGTAATTTCCGTACCGTACACACTGTTAACATCTGATATGCGTATAAACGGAACACTATAAAAATTGACAGGACCGTATTCGTCATGCAAAGTAACAGGTTCGTTTTCTCCGTCAAAGATACTCTTGATATACAGACCGCTTTTTTTCATTCTCTGTGCGCCGAAAGATAATCGCTCTGCGGAATCATGGTTTCCGCTTATCAGAATAACTGTAAGACCGTCTATTGCAAGAGAATTCAGAAAACTGTCAAGCAGCATAACTGCTTCCAGCGGCGGTGTTGTCTTATCGTATACATCACCCGAAATCAGCACAGCCTGCGGTTTTTCAAGTCTGATTCCCTCCAGGATGCAATTAAGTATGTATTTTTGTTCGTTGATCATAGAGTATTCGTTCACTTTTTTCCCGATATGAAGATCGGAAAGATGTATCAGTTTCATTTTATCACCTTCACAGAAAATATACTATAATCTTACCATATTTTAAATAAAAATGAAAGTATGC
>ONGS01000135.1 GCA_900317395.1 uncultured Eubacteriales bacterium
CCTGCGCCGTTTGCACCGATCAATCCCACCGTCTCGCCTTTTGCTATATGTAATGATAAAGAATTTACAGCTGTTATTCCGTTTGGAAAGGTTTTTGTCAGATTTTTCATTACGATCATAAAACTCACCTGATTACATTTTACAATATTTATTGATCATTTCAATATGTGTGGGATAAACTGCCTTTGAGCTGTGACAAAAAGCGGATCGCCGCATGAGCGATCCGTTTTACTGTGACGGAATCATGATCCCGATACAAAACATTCCGTCCTCTTCATAAATATCGACAATACCGTCATATTTTTCTGTGATTGCCTTAATTTGTTTGACGCCGTATCCGTGAGCTTCTTCCTTATCTTTGGTTGAGATCAGATGCGGATTTTCAGCGAGAACGGATCTGTCGATTTTATTTTTGACGCTAATAGTATCATAACCACGCTTTTTAAGAATCGAAACATAAATAAACTTATCCTCAGTATTCCTACTTGCTTCGATCGCATTATCCAGCGCATTGCTCAGTACCGCCGAAAAATCCACACTGCCCATTTTAGCAAAGGGCAGGTTTTCAATTTCCGCCTTGAACTGAATCCCGTTTTGTTGAGCATATTCCAGTTTTGTATTAATAATGTAATTAAGCACCGAATTTCCTGTCTGAATATAAGAATACACACGGTTAAGCTTGTCAAGGACAACGGAAAGATATTCCTTTGCCTGATCCACTTCTCCGTTGTTGAGATACGAGGCGATAACCATAATGTGATTTTTCATATCATGTTTTAATCTGCGTGTATTTTCATATAACCGCTCTATTTCCTGTTGCTGATCACGACTATTCCGATATTCGGCTTGCAGACTATCAAACTGATATTGCAAATCAAGATTTCTCGCCACTTCATCCGTATAGTCTTTTTCAAGCTTATGATATTCTTCTTGCAGTTTGCTGTATCTTCTCATCTCATATACCTCAGAATTGCTTTCTTAACGCTGTCTTTGTTCGTCCTTCCAATCGGCAAAAGTTCCTTGTTGCTCAACCGGATCTCATCGCCCATAACAGCAAAAATATGCTGTTGATTGACAAGAAATCCCTTGTGAGTACGGATAAAACCTTTCGCCTTAAGTTCATTTTCAAGAGAAGTGATCGTTCTTCTGAATTTGTAAGTCCTGTTTGTAGAATGTAGTTCGACGTAATTTGACTGCGATTCAAAATAATGGATATCTGAAAACAAAACTCTGAAAAAACCTTCCCCGTTTTTAAATGTAAAATATTCGCTTTTCTTTTGAAGATCATCGGAAATGCTCTTTGCGGTGGGACCGATTTCCTCTTCAAAATGACTTTTCCTGATAAAACCGAACGGGTGATACTGAAACGACTGATACACAAGTGCATCATGGCTCGTAACAAAAATCAGCAAGGTTTTTGTGTTGCTGTCAACCAGAAATTGTGCAATATCCATTCCGCTCAACCCCGGCATATCAATATCCAAAAACAGCACATCAACTGTATTGTTTTTTATATGTTCCAAAAGCTCATACGGATCTGACGTTCTGAATATTTCAGCCTGACAATTCTCATTTTCAAAAGCTTCATGAATTTTACTGCAGAGTTCACTCAGAACCACTTTTTCATCATCACAAACGGCGGCTTTCAAATACATCAACTATCACCTCAGTTTCATTATAACATAAAATCAATGATATTCGTTTAGAGAATGTGTAAAAGTATGTCTGAAAATTCAGCAGGAACTGTAAAACTTTCTTCATCAATTCAAATACATTCTTTCTAATGCTTATTATTTTTTAAAACAACTGTATATATCTTATGTTAATATTACTAATTTATCAAGAGCAATTTTAGACTATCGGACGAAATAACATCATGAAAACTATTAAGTGTTTACAAGAATATGCGTAAAGTGGTAAAATAGAGGATGATAAACTACATTAATTGTTTTCGGTGGACAATCATTGATAACGAATCCGAAAATAACACATGACTTTTAATTCACAACCATTCTCGACTGGCAGACAGCGAAGGCTGCCTGCCGCTTGTTTTGTTAAAGAAAG
>ONGS01000067.1 GCA_900317395.1 uncultured Eubacteriales bacterium
AAAAAACGACCGCCGCAAGATGATGAAATCTTGCGGCGGTCGTTTTTTAGCCCATACTCTTATAAGATTGGCAAAAGCTTCGGTTCATGTTTTTCAAAAACAGTAAAATGCGTGAAACCACATTCACTGAGAATATCAAGTCCGATTTCAATTCCCGAGCCGATATCTCCCCAGCGGTGTGCATCCGAGCCGATAGTCACATATTTACCGCCAAGTTCTTTAAAACGCCTGATAATGTCTGCCGAAGGCAAGGTACGCCCGATGATCTGGCGCAGTCCCGAGGTGTTTATTTCCACAGCCTTATTGTTCTTCACCACTGTTTCCAACACAGCATCAATTCTTTCAGCATAACGATTCATATCAGGAGAAAGCTTTGCATTGCCAATGATGTACCTGAGCGGATAATCGAGGTGTGCAAGGCTGTCGAAAAGGTTCTGACGGGCAAGCTCCAGAAGCTCGTCAAAGTATCTGTCGAGAAGTGCATACATATTTTCCTCTGTATATTCCCAAAAATAAAAATCCTGCTCGTCTTTCAGATTGTGAAGCGAACCAAGAATAAAATCGTAATCAGTAAGCGAAAGTGCATCTTTTGCTGCATCAACATCCTGTGTCGGCTGACCCAGCTCAATTCCCGTGTACACATGAAGACGGTCATGATACATTGCTCTTGCTTTTGAGATTTGCATAATAGAACGGGTGATATCCTCACGCACATTTTTTTCAAAATATTCGTGACATTCGCAATGATCCGTTACAGCGATAGAATACAAACCGATTGCCGTGGCCTGTTCACACATCATGATAACACTGTCAGTTCCGTCAAATGAGCATTCACTGTGGGTATGGCTGTCCGAAATAAATCTGTACCTCATATACACTTTCCTTTGTCTGATTTTTGATGACTGTATTATAGTAATTATAACATAGCTGTTTTTAATTTAAAACATTAAAACTAATTGAAAAATACTAACTTTCAGGGCGTTAAATTATCAAAAACGGCATATATTGTTCAACGCCCGAACAATATATGCCGTTTTTTGTTATCTCAGTAATCAATTCTGAGCCTGATGGTTTTTTTGTCCTCATTTTTCAGTATCTTAACGCCCTTGTGCTGTATCTGATGTTCACTATCAAGCATCTGATTTGCCATGTCAACATATTTGAAAAAGCTGTTGTTGGGGTTTTCAAACATCTCCTTGACACAATCTCTGAAGGAAAGGTCGGGGCCTACACTAATCGCAATATAATGCTCTCCGCTGTTGACTCTCTCTGTGATATAATCCACCATTATGTTGAAGCTTTCATCACTGACCTCATTGAAAGTCACACCCTCAACAGTGTAATAATTCATATCATCCGATACACATTGCGGGATAAAGAAGTTTGCGTTATCCTCATAACCGCCTGTTTCCGACTGACTAAGCTCATTGGATATACTATGATTACACAATATTTCCTCCGTGCTCAAATTGAAATATTCATAGGAAATGGTTTCTTCATTATCATCCCAGGTCGGATCAAGATGATACCATTTGCCGTCCAACAGTACCACATTCCACATATGATTGATACCATCTGCTACGCCTCTTATCGTACAGCTTGTGATACCACAGCTTTTCAGAAGAATCTGCATAGCTTTGGCATATCCCTCACACACGCACTCTCCATCCACTACAGCTCCATATGCGGAAAAATACTGCCAGCCATGATCCATTGAATACACGCCGTCTTTATAACTGCACGTTTCCAGAAGTCTGTCATGCAGAATTTTTTCCTTCTTGTAATCCGACAGTTCAGGATCAATATCCGCTGTCAGCTTTTGAATTTCTGTTGTGAATACATCAATTTTCTTGCTGCACTCATCCGCCGACAATACCGAATAACATTCCACATAAGTAGAACCGTCAAGGTTTGTATAGCCAAAAATATTATTCAGCCAGAAGATCTGAGGATTGTCGTAAACAAAAGCATTCAGCGCCGCCCTGATCAGATCCTCTGACATCTCAACATCACTTACTATAATTCTTTCGGTTTTATAATTGCCGTTTTCGTCCGACTCGTTAGCAATGTGATATACTTTTTCCTCCATCTGATGATAGAGAAATCTCTGATTGCTGTCGCTCAGACAATCATAACCATAATTTACGCTGATTTCCTTTTCCGGCTCTGCTTGAGACAGCGACAACTCGTCTATTCTGCTGTAGCTTGATCCACTTCCATCTTCGATACTGATCGGAACACCTGCCAGCGTTCCGTTATCGGAGCTATTTTTCATGTTACTGAGCACAAGCATAAAACAGGCAGCGAACAATGCAACGGCACATCCGAAAAACAGCACAAATAACATTCGGGAAATCGCCTTTTTCATATAATCACCCACTAATGCAGCGGTATCCGTTCCTATCGGATACCTTTCCTTTTATTCCTTTTCATTTTCCTTAAATTTACTACCTGGATCCTGACGTCTATTCCCTGAATCTTATTATTTTCTCACTGCATTTGTACTTCTCGGCGGCTGCTTTGCAGTATTGTTCTGTTGGTTCTGCTGATAGTTTTTCAGGCTCTGACGAGTCTTTTTTACCTCTGCAAGATTTTTAGACAGCTCATCATCCGCCTTTTTCATCATATTGTCAATATAAATGTTCGCAGCATTTTTAATCTCAAATGCCTGCTGATTGGCACTATCCAGTATTTGCTGTGCCTGCTGCTGTGCCATTCTGACAATTTCGCTCTGCTGAATCATAGCCTTTGATTTTTCATCAGCTTGCTTCACCATTGCTTTTGATTTTTCCTCAGCCTGCTTCACCATATTTTTGGATTTTTCCTCAGCCTGCTTCACCATATTTTTGGATTTTTCTTCAGCCTGCTCAACCATGCTCTTAGAGCGTTCCTCTGCTTCCTGCACAAGATTTTCGGCTTCTGCCCGTGACTTGTTCAGGATATTGGTACGATCTGCGGCAATACTTTTTGCCTGCTTTACTTCTATCGGAAGATTAATTCTCATATCCTCAATAATTTCTTTGAGACGCTCCGTATTGACAACAGTCTTACCTCCGCTGAGCGGCAATGTAAATGCATCATCAACGATTTCCTGAAGCTCATCTATCAACATTTCAATTTTCATTTTGTTTACTCCTTTGTCTTATTCTTAATAATATCTCATCATGCACACATTCGGGTACAAAGGGCGATATATCGCCGCCAAGCAATCCCACCTGCTTCACTATACTTGAACTGAGATACATATTTTCTGCACTTGTCGTAAGAAAAACAGTTTCAATGTCCTGATTGAGTTTATTATTGGTGAGCGCCATCTGAAATTCATATTCAAAATCAGATATTGCCCTTAATCCCTTAACAATTACATTGGCATTATTGGTTGCGGCAAAATCCACCAACAATCCGTCAAAACCGACAATTTCAACATTTTCGATTCCCGCCATTGCTTTTTTCAAAAGATTAGTTCTTTCTTCTATGGTAAACCACGGTTTTTTCTGCACATTTACCAGAACCGCTACAATCACCTTATCAAACATTCCTGCGGCTCGTTTGATAATATCCACATGACCGTATGTGACCGGGTCAAAACTACCCGGGCATATTGCTGTTGTCATATCCATCACCTTTTCTATACTTTGATATAAGCACTGATCACAATTTTTCCGTATCGGTACTTTTTGCCGAGTGTGAGTTTACCCACGGTTTCAGGCAATTCTTCCTCCTTAGGATGCTCGCATATCACAATACCTTTCTCCGAAAGGAGCTCCGGTACTTTTTCAAGTGCTGCTTGCAACAATCCTGTCTGATACGGCGGATCAAGAAAAATAATATCAAATTTCTCTGTGGTACGGGAAAGATACGACAGCGTATCCGCAGTTACCGTTTCCGCACTACTCTCGAAATTGCAAAGCTTAATATTGTTCTTGATTATATTCATCGAACGTCGGCTGCTATCAATAAAATATGCCTTTTCCGCACCTCTGCTCAGTGCTTCAATTCCCATCTGTCCCGAGCCTGCGAAGGCATCAAGAAAACGACTGCCCTCAACCGAAAACTGTATGATACTAAAAACGGCTTCCTTAACAACATCTGTGGTAGGTCTGACATCATTGCCCACTGGTGACTGTAACCTTCTGCCTTTGGCCAAGCCGGTAATCACTCTCATATATTCACTATCCTTTTTAGCAATAACTACATATAGTTTAATTATCCTTGAATTCAACAAAAAAGTCAATAGCTTTTTTACATATCTTTACAAATAATTTATTTTTTTTTATAAATCCTGATCCTCATCCGCATTATCAGCTGTTTTGTGATAATAATGATAGACTGCTTCCGCCGCCGGGCGTGTCATACCCTTGACCTGCATCAACTCTTCGGGCTCGGCCTCCTTGATCCTACTCACGGTTTTGAAGGTCGTCATCAATGCTTTCGCTCTTGACGGACCAATTCCCTCTATTTCTGTCAGAGAAGTTGCAAAGGAGCGTTTACTATGCTTTTGCCTGTGATAACCTATTGCAAAGCGGTGAACCTCGTCCTGTATTCCCGAAACAAGGGTAAATGCTCTTCTTTTAGAATTAATGGCAATTTCATGCCCCTCATCGGTAATCGCTCTGGTTCTGTGGTGGTTATCCTTGACCATACCGAAAAGCGGAATATTCAGGCCGTATTTTTCAAGGATCGGACGAACCGCCGACACCTGTCCCTTGCCGCCATCCAGAAGGATCAAATCAGGGAGCTGGCCAAAGCCGATCCCGCTGTCGGGATTCTTATAATACTCCTTAATACGTCTTTCCATTACCTCACTCATAGATCCGTAATCATCCTGACCGACAAAGCCCTTGATTGCAAATTTCCTGTAGGATTTTTTAAATGGTCTGCCGTCCTTGAATACTACCATACCTGCCACATTATCGCTTCCTGCATGGTGGGAAATATCATATGATTCGATAAATCTTGGCGTTTTTTCAAGCCCCAGAAGCTTCGCCAGTTCATCAAGTGCTGTCAATTCATGACCGAAATGACCGTGACTTTGCGCTAGCCTCTCCGCAGCGTTTTCACGGCTCATTTCTATGATCCGCATATTATCTCCCTTCTGCGGATGCACCAGTTTCACACTTCTACCGTTTTTTTCGCTCAGCCATTCTGCAAGCAATTCCTCATCCTCTGCCTGTCCGTCCAGCGAAATAATAGGCGGAATATTCTCCCTCATGGTATAATACTGCTGTATAAATTCGCTTCTCATAGCCGGCAGATCAGGGTTTTCTCCTGCATCCTTGATAATAAAATCCTCTTTATCATAAAGTCGTCCGTTTTTAAAGCGTATTACCGCAAAGCACGCTTCATTTCTTTCGGTAATTACAGCTATCGCATCCTGCTCTTTGACATTCGCTGCTACCACATTCTGCTTTTCCGTTATTTTCTTTACCGCACTTATTCTGTCACGCAGCCGTGCCGCAAGTTCAAATTCAAGATTTTCCGCTGCTTCGTTCATTTTTTCCGTCATAAGCCTTACCGAATCGGAATCTCCCGATTTCAGAAAGCTGATTGCCGATTCCACACTTTCGTTATAATCCTTATGTGAAATTTTCCCTGCACACGGCGCACTACACTGCTTGATATAATAATTCAGGCATGGTCGGCCTTTGCCAATATCCCTTGGAAAGACCTTTCCACAGGTAGGAAGTCTGAATATTTTCAAAGCCTCATCCACAGCATTTTTAGCATACCATGCACTCATATACGGACCGAGATAATCCGCACCATCTTCCGCCTGCTGCATAACAAAGCTGATTCTTCTCCACGAATCATTTGAAATACGGATATAGCTATAACCCTTGTCATCCTTAAGCAGAATATTATATTTCGGCTTGTGCTGTTTAATCAGGCTGCATTCAAGCACCAGAGCCTCAAACTCACTGCTGCATATGATATAATCAAAATAATCGACATTCTCCACCATCCTGCGTACCTTTTCGGGATGATTCTTGTCCGAGCCAAAATACTGGCTGACACGATTTTTCAGTGCTTTTGCCTTTCCGATATATATAATATCATGATTTTTGTTTTTCATAATATAAACGCCGGGTTTCAGCGGAAGGCGCATTGCCTTGTCCCTCAACTCATAAATATTCATTTCCTCACCGCCCTATGATCACTATGAAAAAGAAAAGGGTGTATTATCTGCATAATACACCCTTTGATAAATAAATAACATGATTACTCTGCAAAGCCTGACTGTACAAGTTTTACAAGGCTTTCTACAGCTGCTTCTTCATCTGAACCGTCAGCAATTACTTTAATGGTAGTTCCGCCAACGATACCAAGCGAGAGAACGCCGAGAAGGCTCTTTGCATTAACTCTTCTCTCTTCCTTTTCAACCCAGATAGATGACTTGAATTCGTTTGCCTTCTGAATAAAGAAAGTTGCCGGACGAGCATGAAGACCAACCTGATTCTGAACCAACACATCTTTAACGTACATAATAAAATCCTCCTCGAAAAGAATACCCCAAGACTATACACTTCAACAGTAAAATCTATTAATCATTTTACCGTTCAGCTACATTAATTATAACACAATTTTGACTTTTATCAACCGTTTGAAGTCAAGTTTTTATGTTTATACGATATCAAAAGGATAAACCGCACTTTTATTTGTGCAAACTGCCAATAAAGTTAAATATTTTTGTGATTTTGCCACCATTTTAAATTACCAAAGCGCTCCAAATGGATAATCATTCGGTATAAATGAATAATTATTCGCAATTGGAACGCATCAGTTATTAAATTTTTAATATTATTTATCAATTTCGTAATTTTGATACAACATTACTCATAAGACTCGTTAAAATTCAGTTATTTTAACTATAGACTTTTTTTGATTTTATTTCGATTTTATATTTTTATTTTTTAACAAATTATTAACACTATACAAATATTCATTTGTTTTGTCTGATAAAACCTGTATCTGCATAATTTTGCCAGGTATGGTATAAACCCGAGAGCAAAAATCTCACAATAAAACGGCGTTTATATCATTGAAAGAAGTTTAAATTTAATTAATTTGTTCCATTTTTGTACTATAATAACCTTTTGTTCAATAAGTAATTCCAGAAACCATATTCAGGGTATAAACTTCTCTATACTATACCTTCACCCTTCAACCTGTCAAAAAGGTCCGGGCGTTTTTTTTCTGTTTCTTCGAGAGATTTTTCATGTCTCCATTTTTCAATGTTGGCATGATGACCGCTGAGAAGCACTTCAGGAACCTCGATTCCTCTCCAGACAGCCGGCTTGGTATACTGAGGATATTCAAGGAGCCCGTTGAAATGACTTTCATCACTGAAACAGAGGTCATCGGAGAGTACGCCCGGGACAAGCCTGCTAACCGAGTCCGCAAGCACAAGTGCAGGCAGTTCTCCGCCTGTCAGCACATAATCGCCTATGGATATTTCCTCGTCAACAAACTCATCGATCAATCGCTGGTCGACGCCCTCATAGTGACCACACAGTATAGTAATATTATCAAGCTTTGAAAGCTCACGCAGTCTGTTCTGTGTCAGTGTCTGACCTTTCGGCGACATATAAATAAAATGGGGTCTGTCCCCCGTCTGCTTCCAGATTTCTTCAAAGCAAAGGGCGATCGGCTCTGCCTTCATCAGCATCCCCATACCGCCACCATAGGTCGTATCATCCACTCTTTTGTGCTTATCAAGGGCATAATCACGCAGCTGATGGCAGCGTACATCTATGACGCCCTTGTTTCTTGCCCTTCCTATAATACTTTCACTCATTACCGCTTCGCACATTTCGGGAAAAAGCGTTATAATGTCAATCCTCATTCTCAAAAATCCCACCTAAAATTTTCGTATTGATCTTCACAATCCCGCCGTCGATATCCACTTCCGACACAACATCGGGTATCTTCGGCACAAGATAATCACGTCCGTCCTTTGTCACTTGGTAAACGTCATTTGCACCTGTCTGCAAAACATCCGTTACATTCCCGTATTCTCTGCCGTCATCAGCATCAACCGCTTTCAGACCAATAATATCCTGCACAAAATAAACACCCTCGGGAAGGCGCACATCCGCTCTGTTAATATATACAATTTTCCCTATTAATTTTTCTGCCTGTTCAATTGTTCCTATTCCCTTAAACAGAACAATTACAATATTTTTATGTCCTCTTGCAGACAGTACCTTCATCTCTGTACCGTCCTTGTCAAACAATCGTTTAAACCTTGCAAGGAATTCCGGTCCGTCACACCACGGAGCAATCCGCACCTCTCCTTTTAAGCCATGTGTCCCCACAATTTTTCCTGCTTCAAGAAATTGCTTCTTCATTTTCTTCCTCCATCCTTGCTGATATCAAAAAGGGAGAACCAACCCGGCTCTCCCTGCTTACCGCATAGGTATACAATCACTCGATTTCTACCTGAATTTTTTCATCGTTTCTTGCAGCGGCAGCTCTCATTACTGTGCGAATAGCCTTTGCTATTCTGCCCTGTCTGCCGATAACTCTGCCCATATCGTCCTCTGATACATGGAGATGATAAACGATAATTCCTTCTTCATTCTTTTCATCAGCTGTTACGGTGATTTCCTCAGGCTTGTCAACAAGACCTGTCACGATCGCAATAAGTAATTCTTTCATATTTTCCTCCGCAGATATTCCTGATTACTCAATAATGCCATTCTTCTTAAGAAGTGCTTTTACAGTATCTGTCGGCTGTGCACCGTTAGCGATCCACTTTTTAGCCTTCTCAGCATCTACCTTGAACTCTGACGGCTCAACCAGCGGATTGTATGTTCCGATTTCCTCGATGAATCTTCCGTCACGGGGATATCTTGAATCAGCTACCACTACACGGTAGAACGGTGTTTTCTTTGCGCCCATACGGCGAAGTCTGATCTTTACTGCCATTTTTCTTAACCTCCAGAATTTAGACACGGCAAAGCCGTTTTTTGTGTTTATATTTTCACCAACATTTTGTGTTGGGAAAAGACTAAAAAATTTAAAATGTAAAATTGAAAATTATTTTCAATTCTTGTTATCTTGGGAATCTGCCTCTCCCGGGCATACCCGGCATACCTCCGAGCGGCATTCCACCAAGTCCCGGAAGACGTTTGCGCTTTCCGTCTTTGCCTTTTGCATTCATAGATTTCATAAACTTGCGCATTTGCTCATACTGCTTCATCAAGCGGTTAACGTCCTCAACCTTCATACCGCTGCCTGCTGCAATTCTGCGCTTTCTTGACGGATTAATAACCGAGGGATCTTCCCTCTCCTCTTTTGTCATTGACGATATAATAGCGCCGATTCTGTCAAGCTGTCTGTCGTCAAAATCCATTTCCTTGATCTGGTCATTAATACCGGGAATCTTAGAAAGAATATTTTTGACACTGCCCATTTTCTTGATCTGTTCAAGCTGTTCATAAAGGTCGTTCATGTCGAACTTGTTCTGCTGGAACTTTTTCGCCATATCCATAGCCTTTTTCTGATCCAACCTGTTTTCGGCATCCTCGATCAAAGTCAGCACGTCACCCATACCGAGAATTCTTGATGCCATTCTGTCGGGGTGGAATACTTCAAGGTCGTCAAGCTTTTCGCCAATACCTGCAAACTTGATTGGTTTACCTGTAACAGCCTTGACGGAAAGTGCTGCACCGCCTCTTGTATCGCCATCGAGCTTTGTAAGAATAACACCCGATATATCAAGAAGCTCATCAAAAGATTTTGCAACATTGACTGCATCCTGACCTGTCATAGAGTCGACAACAAGCAAAATCTCATCAGGTTTTACCTCTGCCTTGATTTCTTTCAGCTCATTCATCAGCTTTTCATCAATATGCAGACGACCTGCGGTATCAAGAATCACAAGATCATTACCGTAATCCTTTGCATGTGCCACTGCCTTTTTTGCAATTTCGATCGGGTCGCCCTGACCCATTTCAAATACAGTCGCTCCTGCCTGCGCGCCGACTACTTTCAGCTGTTCGATTGCCGCAGGACGGTAAACGTCGCAGGCAGCCAACAACGGTCTGTGACCCTGTTTTTTATACATTTTTGCCAGCTTTGCGCTGTGTGTTGTTTTACCCGATCCCTGAAGACCGCACATCATGATGATTGTCGGAGGTTTTGAAGCAAAATTAATTCTTGTTTCCTCCGAGCCCATCAGCTCTGTAAGCTCTTCATTTACGATCTTGATGACCATCTGCCCCGGTGTAAGGCTTTCCATAACATCCGAGCCGACTGCTCTTTCAGTAACCTTTGCCGTAAAATTCTTGGCTACCTTATAGTTTACATCGGCCTCCAGAAGTGCCATACGCACTTCCTTCATTGCACTTTTTACATCATCCTCGGTAAGCTTACCCTTGCTTCTCAGTTTCCTGAATGCAGCGCTCAGCTTTTCCGAAAGTCCCTCAAATGCCAAACCGTCTCACTCCTTTTAACTATTTAATTTATCCAGTTTATCAAGCTCTTTGAGTATCACCTTAATGCTTTCATTAATTTCATTGGAGCGATAAACCTTCATGTTTTTATTGTCGATGATATCGATTTCTTTTCTGACAGACAGAAGTCCTGCTCTGATTTCCGAGAATTTTTCCGCAAGCCTCAGCTTCTCCTCCATATCAAACAGAACAGCCTCTGCTCTTTTTATGTTATCTCTCACGCCCTGACGGGAGATTCCCAAATTGGCGGCAATCTCTCCGAGAGAAAGATCATCATTATAATAAAACTCCAGCGAATCACGCTGTTTATCGGTCAGCAAATCGCCATAGAAATCAAGAAGATAGGCCACCTTCATATTCTTAGCCATCCGACCGCCTCCGATTCTTTCCTGTAAAGTTTTATGCTTTACACTTCTCCAATATTATACAATACATTTTCTTCTTTGTCAACAGAAAATTTAAAAATTTCTTAAAGAAAAGCTGCAATTCCGCAAATCACGGAATTGCAGCTTAATTCGGCTACAAAACAAATCTTTGGATCTGATCCCTGACCCTCGAATCCTTTATTTATTCAATTCACAGCCCTTTTCATTTTCTTCTGTCCAGATCGAATAATCCGACTTACCGTTCTTCTTGATCGCATAAAGCATTGTATCGGCATTTTTCAATGCAACATTCATATGATTCTGGTCATAAACCGTCATTCCCGCAATACCGATTGAGCATGAAACTCTATGGCTTTCGGGAACATCCGCTTTCGCATGAATGGTTGCCTCAATTTCGGGAATAAAGTAGTCACTGTCCTTGATTCCCTTATAGATAGCCTTTGCAATTTTTTCTCCATCAGAGGTAGTTCCGCCCGGAAGAACAATAACGAATTCATCGCCGCCGTAACGCACAATATAGCCATTTGTTCCGACAACTCTTTCAAACAATCTCGAAAAAGCGATCAATATTTCATCACCAACATCATGACCGTAAGTATCATTACAGAATTTAAAGTTATCAAGATCGAGGTAGATAACCGTTGCTTCGATATCCTCACGCTTGCCCTTGGCAACAAGCGCAGAATAATCGTCGATTTTCTTTGAAAAACCTTGTCTGTTGAACAAACCTGTCAGCAGGTCGGTAACGGCGCTTTGCTGGAGCTTGATATTCATTTCATTGATTTCGTCTCTTGCTTTGAGCTTATAAAGCGCATCATTCATCTGACGCAGAGCAAACTTGAAGATCGTCAAATCGTTTCTGTCAAAGAAATTCAGATTGCCGCTCATATTATCATGCATTTCCATACACGCCAGCATATACCCTGCCACATTGTCGCCCATCAAAATCGGAACACAAACAAAAGAAACAATATCGTTCACCCCGAACATATTCAAAAGCGGCGTATATTCATAGAATTCTCTTTCAAATCTCGAAGCGACAAATTCTTTTTTATGCCGTCTCAGATAATTCGCCATATTTTTCAGCATATCGGTTGTAAATTGAAGGTCACCGCTGTTATAGCTGACGATCGGCGTATTCTCAACGACGTCAACATACAGAATATAATCAACATTGTAATTGTTCTGAAGCGTAACCATAGAATTTTCAATAATCGTATCGGTTGTTGAATTTGACTTATTCAACATTTCCTGCCATGCAACAAGGAAGTTGATACCCTTGGTTCTGTCCGCAAGAAGCATCTGCATTTCCGAAAGCTGTGCAAGCTCATCGATCTGATATTTATTAACCTCTGTAAGCGGAAGCGGAACATGCTTTTCAATCAACATCTGCTTATGAAGTTTTGCAAACAGTCTTTCCTCTTTATGCTTGTAACCGTTTTTGTTACAGAATTCGATACAGCCTTCAAGAACTTCTTCAGCCTCATCAACTTTGCCTTGGGCAATATACATATCATACTGTTCCTCAGCAAACATTGCATATGCAAAGAACAAAAGTCCTTCCGAGCGGAACATATGGTATTTTGCCTTATCCATATATTCCTGTGCTTTTTCGATATTGTAAGATTTTTCCAGAAGTCCGCTGACAAAATTGTAGAAGAACATATCATCATCCCAAAGGAAGTAATTCGGTTCTCCCTCACTGTGCAGAAGATGATAAAGCACACGTTCCATTTTGTTAAGATAGAAATGCGCATTATATTCAATTCCCATCTTGTAGCTGCAATAAACGATCATACCGTAAACTTTAGATATATTACATATCTTCATATGGTGCAGTTTGATGGAATCGAGTAACTTCAACACTTGTATAAGATGATTGTAGGCAATATCGAAATTGCCGCAAAGAATCGCATTTGTTGCCATATTATAAAGTGTTTCGGTAACATTATAAGTATCCTTCTGTTTATAGAAAATCGTCAAAGCATTGTTAAAATAATCATTCGCCTGACTAAAACGCTCGCTTACAATTCGGTTAAAGCCGAGACCGTTATAAATCGATGCTTCCTCTTTTTTATCGTTCTGACCTTCAATAATTTCAAGACACTTCTTGTAGTAATAATCTACAAAAGAAAAATAACCGTAACCCTGTGCAAGAAACACGTTTTTCTTCCATGCTGCAAGCATCAGACGCTCATTTTTCAGCATTTTTGCAATACCCATTGCTTCCGAAAAAGCTTCGTTGTTTTCGCATTTCTCAGCGTCACCCGAGAAATAGCTTTTCTTGTTGCCGCAGCCGTAGAACATCACATGGGCAAGGTGATTGTACATCTTATATTTGATTGCTTTTTCCTTGAACTCGTTGATACTTTCGCTTTCATCCACTCTGTACCACATATACTGTGTCCAACCGTCAAGTTTACACATATATTCCAGCATCTGTGCATAGACAAGATATTTTTCTGAGCCGCTCTTTTTGGCAATTTTCATACACTTATCGCAGTTCTTTTTTGCAAGTCCCGACTGACCGCTGTACAATTCACAAATTGTAAGCTGGTAATGATAACGAAACGTATATTTAATATTCGGGTGTTTGTTATTGACATTTTTCAGCCTGTCGCACATAATAAGTGCTGTTGTGAAATCTTCGTTATATGTAGCCGCATTCGCATAAAGGATATAAAAACGCACAAGTGTTTTTGTATTCAGATTCACCTTATCCCCAAGCAGTCTGGTGTAAACAATATCAAGGTAGTACATGGCTTGTTTGGTCGCAAGGGAAAGAATCATATTATTGATCTTGGTAATATATTCATTAAAATCGTGCAGCACCGGTTCAAAGCTTTCAATAATATTGATATCCGCCTGAGAATCCTGCATATTCCAGTCAAGCATATAATTCAATTCTTCTATTTTACGCACAAGCTCCGACCATATTTCAAGTGTATAGGAAGGAGGAACGAACGCTTCATTATAATTTGCAAGAAGCGAAATATTATCATAGCTTTTGGTAATAAAACGGGTAAGGAAATTCAGCGTACTGTTTTCTGCAAGGTGTAGTCTGTTAAGTACAAGAAACAGCGTATGCTCACGGGAAATATACGAAAGGATATTCACCAGGGAATTGACAAATTGTTTACGCTCATAGTCCACTTCATTTACGATAATCTCTTCAGTTCTTTCGCACTCTCCTGTTGTGATATAAGATTTGATAGTAGAGCGGCTGAGGTAATATACATCAGCATTTTCCAGAAAATCATCAAGAGGAACATCATAATAGAATTTAAAATAAAGCTGTTTTACCCAGCCCAGAAAAGGCTCATAAGCCTCCTGCATTTTATTTGCGGCAAATTCATGATATAGAAGTTCTATCTTGTCGTTGCTTTTTTCCACTGCCTCCTGTATTGCTTCAATCGGAACATTCAAAGTATTGTAGTGTTTCACAAAAAGGATACTACTATGACGACGTTCAAGTCCGTGTATAATCGAATCAACGATTTTCCTCGTATATAACTGTGAATAGGATTCCATGCACATACCTCCAATCTATAATTCATTATAACAACATCAACGATATTTTTCAATATAAAATTCATCAATATTGACACAATTTTTTATGACACATATTCATTATCATCCGAATTTGTAAATGAATTTTCGCCATTTCGTTAATTTGATTTGTATAATTTGTTAATAAATCATTAACAGGAGTGTAAATCTTCAGCAGATGTGTTATACTAAATTTTAGAATTATAAATTCCAACCGGGAAGATTATCGGGGAGGGCATTATGAATATACGGCAGATAGTGGAAAATGCAAAAAACGGTAATCAGAATGCAATGCAAAAGCTTCTCAAACTGAGTAGAGAAGATATTCGATTCACCTGTTCAAAACTTTGCAGCGACCACACGAAAGCCTGTTCTTTTGCTGCCGAAGCCGAAAGGCAGATATCAACCCGACTCGACGATCTTACAGCACCTGAACAATATACACTGTGGGCAAGACAGACAGCCGCTATACTGTGCCTGAAAGAAGCCTGTACATTCACCATACCGCAAACGGAAAATATTAACGGAGACAATCTTCATATCACATCCGTTATTCATCTTCCGCAAAGATATCTGAACGATGACAATAAGCTTTCCGATTTAAGCGAAAGGATCTATTTTTCAACAAACACACTACAATATCGTCTGCTCATTTTATATTTCTATGTCAGGTTTCCTGTCAATGTGCTTGCAAAACTTCTTGGCGGTACAGAATATGATATTGCCACAGCAATAAACACTGCTTGTGAAAAAGCAGAGAATGCCGCTGTTGCCTTTGTAAAAGAAAACAACGATCCTCCCGAGAATAATGAAGTATCGTTATTTGAAATTTTCAATAAGGAAGCAAAAAACAATCCCGAAAAAAAGAATTTCCTGTCAGATTTTTCCATTCACTCTGCAAACAAAAAAAGTGCAGGAGAATTTTTAAAAAGCGGAAAAAACAAAATCATTTTAGCCACAGTGGCATTGTTGCTTTTTACAACAGCTTTTGTTACGGCTTTATCGATTGGGTTAAATCTTAATAATCAGCCTTTGGAGAACCGCTATGACAATTACGGCGATAAAAACAATAATCATGGCGAAGAAGGCGATTATAACATCTCCTGTACTACCCTCAATTATGCATATGTTCCGTATGAAGAAAGCGGACTGAATACATATAGATCGCATGAATATATCGAAACCAAATACGTCACCCTTGTACAAGTTCTCGTTCAAAACTATGGCGAAGGAAATCTTGACAAAGAAAACTCATCGGTATATATTGGTTCAGATAACAATTTGTATAATGCAAGCGGTAAGAAAAAAATCATGTATGAAGTATATGATGTTACTCTCGGCAATGGTATTTACAACGAGAACGATTCCCGATATCTATACAATATTCTCATGCCGGGAAAAATTTCTCTCAACCGACTGAGCATAAATCTTATTTTGAGCGATAACGACGGTAATTTTATAGAATGGGACTATGCTTTGGAAGAACCCGTAGATGTTCCCGAAAATGTGATAACAACGGAAAAAGCAGAATCAGGAAATATCGTAAGGATTGGTGACTCCTGCTATTATCTCCTTGATGCTGAATACAAAGAGAC
>ONGS01000095.1 GCA_900317395.1 uncultured Eubacteriales bacterium
ATTCTTTTGGTAGCGGTAGTGGGACTCGAACCTACGACACTCCGGGTATGAACCGAATGCTCTAGCCAGCTGAGCTATACCGCCATGAATATCTGCTGTATCAATCAGCTTTATTATTATATTACATTGAAACAATTTTGTCAAGTTTTTTTTGAAAATAATTTAAAATATTTTTATACGATTTGTAGTACTTATAAATACAAATACAAATTGTAATAAAATTATCAAATCGAATAAATATTACAAACTGTAATATTCGGCTTATAAATATGTTATTTTAGAATTAAAAAGTTTTCAACATCAAAATGTTGAAAAAGTGGAAAACTTCTTAACAGTCGTGTTGAAATATATATGCCGCAAAAAAAAGGAAAATAACGCTTTTATATACTATATATAGGGTTTTTTGAAAAATCAAGGCATATTTTATCGTAATATTTATTTTGAAAATTACAAAGTGTAATATTTTTTAAACAATTTCAACATTTCGATGTTGAAAACTCCTCTTTTTTAACATTTACTATTTGTAAAATATTCGTTTCGGAGAATGGATAATCGGTCTATATCATAATATACCCCGTCTTTTAACAAATCATTCCTCATAGTTCCTTCATATGTCATTCCTATTTTTTCCATCACTCTGCGTGAGGGTCTGTTCATGCTCATACATAGACCTGAAATTTTCTCCAATCCTAATGTTTTAAACCCAAAACACAACATTTCCTGTGCCGCTTCGGTTGTCAAACCCATATTCTGAAAATGGATATCCATATAATATGAAATATCGGCATGATTATGTAACATACTGACATTGATCAATCCCACATTTCCCAGATATCTTTCGTCATCTTTGAGAAACATCCCGAATTCATAAGACTGCATATTTCTGATATTGTTTTTGACAAATTTAAGCCAGTTTTTCGCTCTTTTTCTTGAATATTCCCTTGGTATGCCATAGGTTGTGGAATAAAGCTCGGGTTGACGCACTACTTCAAGGAAATCGTCAATATCTGATTTTGTATATTCCCTGATAATCAACCGTTCCGTGGAAAACTTCAATTCAAACATACATCCATACACTCCCGAAAATGATATCTTCACTATACACCATGAATCAACTAATGTCAATTAGATAATAAAATTACTCATATTGATTATTTTATTTCAGATTACTGTACGGATTGCATAAAACAGCAGAAATGCCTGAAAAATCAAACATTTCTGCTGTTGGCTTTTATTGAATAAAGATTGTTAAATGTAACTTAGCCGCTGTAGGAGTAGTTGGGAGCTTCTTTGGTGATCTGGATGTCATGTGGATGACTTTCTTTCAGACCTGCGCCTGTAATTCTGACAAAGCGTGCTTTGTCGTGAAGTTCCTGGATAGAGCCGCAGCCGGTGTAACCCATACCTGCACGGAGTCCGCCCATCAGCTGATAGATCGTATCGGAGAGAGGTCCTTTGTAAGGCACACGACCTTCAACACCTTCGGGAACAAGTTTTTTGTTGCCTGACTGGAAATAACGGTCAGCGCTGCCGCTTCCCATTGCACCAAGACTGCCCATGCCACGATATACCTTGAACTGTCTGCCCTGATAAATTTCGCTTTCACCCGGTGATTCTTCACAGCCGGCTACAAGCGAACCGATCATAACAACACTGCCGCCTGCAGCGAGAGCCTTGACGATATCACCCGAATATTTTACACCGCCGTCAGCAATAACGGGGATACCCTGCTTTGATGCTTCGTAAGCAGCATCATAAATTGCAGTGATCTGCGGTACTCCAATACCTGCAACAATACGTGTTGTACAGATAGAGCCCGGTCCGATACCGACCTTCACACAGTCAGCACCTGCATCAATCAGAGCTTTTGCAGCTTCTGCAGTGGCGATATTGCCTGCGATAAGTTGTACATTTGGGAATGCCTTTTTTACTTTGGCTACAGAATTAATGATATTATTGTTATGTCCGTGTGCAGAATCGAGAACGAGAACATCTACCTGAGCTTTTACAAGCTCTTCCACTCTTTCAAGAACATCGGGAGTACCGCCAATTGCAGCACCGCAGAGGAGTCTGCCGTTTTCATCTCTCGCACTGTTCGGATACTGTACAGATTTTTCAATATCCTTGATGGTAATAAGACCTTTAAGTACACCGTTTTGATCAACAAGCGGAAGTTTTTCGATTTTGTGTTTTTTCAGTATTGTCTGAGCATCATCAAGCGTTGTGCCAACAGGTGCAGTGACAAGACGCTCTTTAGTCATAACATCGGCAATTCGCTGGCTGTAATCGCTTTCGTTCATAAAGCGTAGATCACGGTTTGTAATAATACCGACAAGCTTGCCGTCCTCACAAATCGGAACACCCGAGATCTTATATTTTGCCATAAGTTTGTTGGCGTCGTTAACATAACGGTCGGGAGTCAGGAAGAACGGGTTTACAATAACACCATTTTCTGATCTTTTTACTCTGTCTACAGCATCAGCCTGTTGTTCGATAGACATATTCTTGTGAATAATACCGATACCACCCTCACGGGCAATAGCTATCGCCATTCTTGTCTCCGTTACGGTGTCCATGGCCGCCGTCATGAGCGGAGTATTAAGTTTGATTTTCTTAGTAAGATGTGTGCTGATATCAACATCTTTCGGCTGAACATTTGATTCTCCCGGAATGAGCAGTACGTCGTCAAAGGTAAGACCTTCTTTTCCGAATTTCTGCTTAAAATCTGTAGTCAGCATTCTGAATTCCTCCCCATTATTTTCTATAATAGTATTATATATTTTTTAATTATACTACAATCTCGAATTTATATCATTCTTATTTAGAATTAAACAATTTGATTTTATGTGAAATTTTAATTATGTTTTGTAATTTTAAATTACTGTAATATATTACCATTCAGACAAAACAAATAACAAATTCTTGAATAATATGACGTAACCAGATTGAAATAATATGCCATAACTATATTAAGTAAAAATAAAAT
>ONGS01000172.1 GCA_900317395.1 uncultured Eubacteriales bacterium
ACTTGGAGCGCGGGAGTAAATTGATTGGTTTGTGTTCAGAGCGACCGAAGGGTAGCGACTGCGCGAATTGGGACCGGCGGCTCGCCGGGGAAGGGGAATGTTTCAATGTGTGGATTATGCGGTTTTACAGGCGAAATTGTTGACAGGGATAAGGTTCTTGAAAATATGACGGATGTCATTACTCACAGAGGTCCCGACAGTGTGGGTTATTATAAGGACAGCAGGATCTCTATGGGATTCCGCCGCCTTAGTATTATTGACCTTGAGGGCGGTCATCAGCCGATTTATAACGAGGATAAAAGCCTTGTGCTGATGTTCAACGGAGAAATTTACAACTATAAGGAACTTCGTGAGGAACTGATCGGTTTAGGATACAAATTCTATACGAAAACTGACTCCGAAGTGCTGATACACGCTTTTGAGGAATGGGGCGAAAAAATGCTGAATCGTCTCAGAGGTATGTTCGGATTTGCAATTTACAATACAAAAGATGGTTCTGTGTTTATCGCAAGAGATTTCTTTGGTATCAAACCGATGCATTATGCCGTTGTGGACGGGGAACTGATTTACGGCTCGGAAATTAAAAGTATTCTTGAACATCCGAAATATGTCAAGAAGTTTAACTATAAGGCACTTGATAATTACCTTTCGTTCCAGTATGTTGTACCTCCTGAAACTTTCTTTGAGGGCATTTACTGCCTGCTTCCGGGGCATTATATGTGGTTCAGGAACGGAGAAGTCAAAATTACAAGGTACTTTGAGGCTACTTTTGAGCCTGACAATAATCTGACACTTGATGAAGCAATCGACAAGATAGAAAGCGCCTTTGAAAATTCAGTTAATGCCCATAAGATCAGTGATGTTGAAGTCGGCTGTTTCCTTTCCAGCGGTGTAGATTCAAGTTATGTTTCTACCTATTTTGCAGATCAGAAAACCTTCACTGTAGGCTTTGATTTCGGCGAGAGATATAACGAGATCAGCTGGGCGGAAGGTCTTTCTAAGGAAATTGGTGTAGATCATCATACACATCTGATTGGTTCCGAGGAATTTTGGTCGGCTGTGCCGAAGGTACAGTATCAGATGGATCAGCCGCTTGCCGATCCTTCCTGTATTGCGCTGTATTTTGTATCAAAGCTTGCAAGTGAACACGTCAAGGTTGTACTTTCGGGTGAGGGTGCAGATGAATTGTTCGGCGGATATACCGTGTACAATGAACCGCATGTATTCAAAACCTATCAGAAAATACTTCCCGAAAAGGTAAGATATGCCCTTGCAAGAAAAGCAAAAAAATGGCCGCATATCAAGGGCAGAGGTTATATCCTCAGAGGTGCGAGAAAAACTGAGGATAAATTTATCGGAAACGCATTTATGTATGATGACGAGGAAAAGAAAGAAATTCTGAAAGATAATTCTATCGTTACCCGTCCGCAGGATCTTTGCCGCAAATATTATGACAGAGTAAAGAACTACGATGAAGAAACAAAAATGCAGTATCTGGATATCAACCTCTGGATGGTGGGCGACATTCTGCTGAAAGCCGACAGAATGAGCATGGCGAATTCTCTTGAACTTAGAGTACCGTTCCTTGACAAAGAGGTATTTAAAGTAGCGAGAACTATCCCGACAAAATACCGCATTGCAAAGGGTACAACAAAATATGCAATGCGTATGGCGGCACTTCGTCACCTCCCTAAAGCGACTGCACAGAAGCCGAAGCTCGGTTTCCCTGTTCCTACAAGAGTATGGCTGAAAGATGAAAAATATTACGCAAGAGTCAAAGAAATGTTTACCTCTGAAACAGCGGAAAAATTCTTTAACACGGATCTGATTGTTTCTTACCTTGACGACCATTTCAACGGTAAGGAAGACAACAGCCGTAGAGTATGGACAATCTATGTATTCCTTTTATGGTACAATATTTATTTCGGCAACGAAAATGATGTTAACCGTCCTGAGGGTGTAACAGAGCCGAGTAACAAGCTTTAAATATAAAAGGGCTGTACAGTTTTTGTGCAGCCCTTTTGCTAATTTCTTTCCAATAATATTTGTTGAAATTGCCTATAACAAAATTATACAAAAAGTATTATAATTATAATTAATAACATATTGGAATGAGGTATATTTAATGTTTGGTGTAGGTGATACCGTATTGTACGGAACACAGGGCGTATGTAAAATAGCAGGAACGGAACAAAAAAGAATTCGTGGGGAATATGTTGATTATCTGGTGTTGCGCCCGATTTATGACGAAAATTCGACTATCTTTGTGCCCAAAAACAATGAAACACTGCTTGCAAAAATGCGTGCAGTGCTTTCAAAAGAAGAAATATACGAAATGATACGCGATATGCCGGACGAGGATACGATCTGGATAGAAGATGATAACCTCCGTAAGCAGCAATATCAGCAAATTATCTCCGATGGTGACAGACGTAAACTGGTAAAGCTGATAAAAACACTGCATCTGCACAGGCTGTCTCAGGAAGAAAAGGGAAGGCATCTCCATCAGGCAGATGAAGTTGTGCTGAAACAGGCGGAAAAACTCCTGCATGATGAATTTGCACTCGTACTCAATATACGCCCCGATGAAGTGTTGCCGTTTATTTTAGAGCAGACAGAAGCTGTATAAAATTCAGAGCTGCAGCGAATCTATGTGGGGATTTAACGCTGAAAAATAGGGAGCTGATGTACTTTATTAAGTACATTAGCTCCATTTTTAATGCTTATTCTTTCGGTACATCTTCGATATCTTCGGGAAGAGATTCCGTACCATTGATTTCATGATGATATGTCGGGACAACTTCCGCAATGATTTTCTCCACTTCATCCTTGCAGTTTCTGTTAGCTGCATAATAGAGATGTTTGAGGTGTTTAAAGAAAATATCGTTGCTGAATTCGATTGGCTTACCAATATAGATTTTTTTATTGTCGGTTTTGGTGATACCTTCTTCGTTCAAAAGAAGTTCTTCATATAATTTTTCGCCGGGGCGCAGTCCGGTGTATTCAATCTTGATATCCTCATGTGGCTTAAAGCCCGAAAGGCGAATCAGATTTTCTGCAAGTACCCTTATTTTGACAGGCTCGCCCATGTCCAGAATGAAGATCTCTCCGCCTTTTGCAAGGCTTCCTGCGGTAAGTACGAGGGATACCGCTTCGGGGATCGTCATAAAATAGCGGATAATATCAGGGTGTGTTACGGTAACTGGACCGCCTGTACGAATCTGCTCCTTAAACAGCGGAATAACCGAGCCGTTTGAGCCGAGAACGTTACCAAAACGGACAGCAACAAAATTTGTTTTACTTCGTCTGCCCATCATCTGGATAATCATTTCACAAATACGCTTGGATGCACCCATTACGCTTGTGGGGTTAACAGCTTTATCTGTTGATATCTGAACAAAATTCTTGACATGATATTTGTCGGCAGTCTCTACCAGCTTTAATGTGCCGAAAATATTGTTTTTAACGGCTTCTTCGGGGTTTGTTTCCATCAGTGGAACGTGTTTGTGTGCCGCCGCATGGAATACAACATCAATATTGCGTGTTTTAAAAATATGCTCGAGCTTTTTTCTGTCACGCACGGAGGCTATCTGAACTTCAAAGGACAAATCAGAGCCGTGTTTTCTGATAAGTTCCTGCTGTATTTCATAGGCATTGTTTTCGTAAATGTCAAGTATGATAAGATGACGGGGATTCAGCCTTGCAATCTGACGACAAAGCTCCGAACCGATCGAACCGCCTCCGCCTGTAACAAGAACTGTCTGCCCGATGATATATTTACCGTATTTTTCGGTATCAAACACAACAGGCTCACGGCCAAGGAGGTCTTCCACCTCTACCTGACGAATCGAAGAAGTGATTGGCACGCCTGAGGTCATCAGATTATAGATATTAGGAATGATTTTGACTTCCAGATGTGTTTTGGTACAGGAATCTAAGATTCGTTTTTTATCGGTAACACTGATTTGTGATATGGTAAAAAGAATTACTTCTATGCCGTATTCTTCACATATTTCCGGGATTTCATAAGTAGTTCCGACAACCTTTACGCCCGAAATACGGCGGTGTAGCTTTTCTTTGTCATCATCTACGATACACATGGGAATATATTCGTTTCCGGGTGTTTTGGAAAGTTCACTCAGAACGGACAAGGCACCTTCGCCTGCTCCGATGATCAGCAGACGTTTTTTTGCCTTGTGGGCAAGATTTCTTCTTTCAAGTATCTTATTCAGTCGATAGACGATTCTGAACATCATCAGGAAGAAGGAGGACATCAATGCAAAGGTGATATATACCCTTGTTCCTAAATTATAGCCTTCATAGAAGAAGTCCAGAAGCATTGTGATCAGCATGAAGATCAGATTGGCGGTAAGTGAGGCAATTCCTGCATAAAAGAAATCCTCGATATCGGCATACCGCCATAGCTTATCGTAAAGCCGAAATAAAATAAATGTTGCTGTAAAGCATAAATTTTCAATCAGAAGCCCCCATAGGAACACAGTCAGGTCACCGCTGAGGGAAAGGTTATTTTTATTGATGCCGTATGACATATAGTAGGACAGATTCCACAGAATGAGGTCGCACAAAAAGAGAATCAGTCGTCGGTGTTTGGTTAAAGCGTTATATATTTTAAACATAAGAATTGATCAGTCTCCGTTACAGGCGAACGATTTCCGCCTAATTTTTTATATTTATATAGATTATAGTACTTTTTAAAAAAAATTACAATAGTATATAAAAATTTGGCGGAGTGTCTCCGCAGTCAATTTGCATAGTCGTTTTACTTTTTTGTAACTTTAACTTCATTGCGATGGAGCAAATTGTCTTGTAAGGGTATATTTTAAAGAATATATTTCTAAATAAGAATTATATATTGCGGAACTTGTTCTATAATATTATTTTGAATCGGATATTATACTTATTTGTAGAAATGTATATATTAGTACGGAAAATAAACAAATTTATCGCATGATAATCGAAATGATAATGAATTTTGATAATGATTCGCATTTTAAAGGGGAGAATAAAATATGGTAAGAATTGGTCTTGATATCGGTTCGACAACTGTTAAATGTGTGGTCCTTGATAAGGATAATAAAATATTATATCAAACCTACGAAAGACATTATTCCCAGATCACAGGCAAAATAGCCGAATTGCTGAAAACTGTCAGAAAACATATCCCCGACGGGGAAGAAGCGGCGATCGCTATGTCGGGTTCGGCAGGCATGGGTGTGGCAGAAGCTTGCGGTATTGATTTTATTCAGGAAGTGTATGCAACAAGAGTTGCTGCCAATACCTTTATCCCCAATACAGATGTTGTTATTGAGCTTGGCGGCGAGGATGCAAAAATCTTGTTCCTGTCGGGCGGTATGGAGGTTCGTATGAACGGTTCGTGTGCAGGTGGTACAGGTGCGTTTATCGACCAGATGGCGACGCTCCTTAATGTTCCAATTGAGGAATTGAATGGACTTGCCGAAAAACATGAAAAAACTTATACTATCGCTTCACGCTGCGGTGTTTTTGCCAAAACAGATATTCAGCCGCTTTTGAATCAGGGTGCAAAAAAAGAGGATGTTGCGGCAAGTATTTTTATGGCGGTTGTGAACCAGACAATCGCAGGACTTGCACAAGGAAGAGAAATTAAGGGAAAAATCGTGTACCTTGGTGGCCCGCTTACCTTTATTCCTCAGCTGAGAGCAGGGTTTGATAAAGCACTTGATACAACGGGTATCTGTCCCGAAAATTCATTGTATTATGTTTCCCTCGGTTCGGCACTTTGTGCAGAGAAATCAATCGATTTTGATGAAGCAGAACATAAAATCGAAAAATATAAGGGTACAGGTAATTTTGCATTTAACAAGCCGCTTTTCAATAACGAAAAAGAGCTTGAAGAATTTCGTGAAAGACACGCTAAAGCAAAGGTAGAAAAAGGCAGCCTTGAAGGCTATCAGGGAAAAGCGTTTGTCGGTATTGATGCAGGATCGACAACTGTCAAGGGTGTTGTGACTGATGATAAGGGTACACTGCTTTATTCGGAATATATGTCCAACAGTGGCAACCCCGTACCGATCGTAAGACAGTTTCTGACCAATATTTATGAAAAATGTCCTGATATCAATATTTCCGCTTCTGCTGTGACAGGCTACGGTGAGGAAATTATTAAAAACGCTTTCGGCGTTGATTTTGGTATTGTTGAAACCATAGCACATATGACGGCGGCAAAGAAATTTATGCCCGATGTGGAATTTATTATTGATATCGGCGGTCAGGATATTAAATGTTTTAAAATTAAAGGTGGCGTAATCGATAATATCTTCCTCAACGAGGCTTGCTCCTCGGGCTGCGGCTCGTTTTTGCAGACATTTGCGAATGCGTTGGGTTATTCTGCTGAGGAATTTTCAAAAATTGGTCTGCTTGCTAAGCAGCCTGTTGACCTTGGCTCACGATGCACGGTATTTATGAATTCCTCCGTCAAGCAGGCACAGAAGGACGGCGCAACGATTGAGGATATTTCTTCGGGATTGTGTTTGAGCGTTGTTAAAAATGCGCTTTATAAGGTTATCCGTGTATCAAGCCCAAGAGAACTCGGCAAAAAAATCGTGGTGCAGGGCGGCACATTCTTGAATGATGCCGTACTGAGAGCTTTTGAGCAGGAAATGGGCGTTGACGTTATCAGACCCGACATTTCAGGGTTGATGGGTGCTTACGGTGCTGCATTATATGCAAGATCCATGTGTCCTGACGGCTATCAGTCAACGATACTTGATATTGACAAGCTCAAAGATTTTAAGCATGAGATAAAAGCGGTTAACTGCGGCGGATGCAGCAATAACTGCCGTCTGACGGTCAATACATTCAGGGACGGCAGAAAATTCATTGCAGGAAACCGCTGTGAAAAACCTGTGACGAAAAAATCCCCCGACGACAGCTATAACATCTATCAGTATAAGTTGAAGCTTCTGAAGAGCTATAAACCCAAAGAGGGTGCAAAAAGAGGAAAAATCGGAATTCCTCTTGGGCTGAATATGTTTGAGTTGCTGCCGTTTTGGTATACCTTCCTGACAAAGTTGGATTTTGAGGTGGTGGTATCGCCTTTCTCAAACAGAAAGCTGTATCTGCACGGTCAGCAGACGATACCGTCGGATACGGTATGTTTCCCGGCAAAACTTATACACGGTCATGTGCAGTGGCTGATTGATAATGGCATCAAACAGATTTTTTATCCGTGTATGTCCTATAATTTTGACGAGCATCTGGGTGACAACCATTACAACTGCCCTGTTGTTGCTTATTATCCCGAGGTCATTAATGCCAACGTCAGGGGTATTGAAGATATAAAACTGTTTCATGAGTTTGTCGGCGTTCACCGACCGAAGGATTTTCCAAAAAAAATACACGCAGAACTTTTGAAATATTTCGGTGATATCAAGCTGAAAGAGGTAAAGGAAGCTTCAAAGGCTGCTTATGCAGAGCATGAGGCTTATCTGACAAAAATCAGGGAATACGGAAACGATATTATCAAAAGGGCTCGTGAGCAGGGCAAGGAAATTATTGTTCTTGCAGGCAGACCTTATCATGCAGACCCTGAGATCAATCACGGAATTGACAAACTGATCACAAGCTTTGATGTTGCGGTCGTTTCCGAGGATATTGTCAGCAACAAGGAAGCCAAAAAGGTAAAAACAAGCGTTCTGAATCAGTGGACATATCATTCGAGAATGTATGCCGCTGCGGAATATGTCAGTCATAATGATGATATGAATTTGGTACAGCTTGTTTCTTTTGGATGCGGTGTGGATGCGATCACCACAGATGAGGTAAGAGCAATCCTTGAAAGAAACGGCAGGATTTATACACAAATCAAAATAGATGAGATCACCAATCTCGGTGCAGTAAAAATCAGACTCAGAAGTCTGCTTGCGACAACGGAAAAAGCAAAGAAATGATGAAATGTCAGGAAAGCACATTCATTTTCCATTTTCAATTTGTATACGGGGTGAAGATATGGCAAAATTAGTTTATGATAAAACAGGCAGACTTGTATTTACCAAAGAGATGAAAAAAGAAAATTATACCATCCTTATTCCTATGATGGCAAAAATACATTTCAACATTATGAAAAATGTGTTTGTTCACTACGGTTATAATGCCGTTCTGCTTGATACGGAAGGACCTGAAATTGCTCAGGTGGGACTCAAATATGTGCATAATGATACCTGCTATCCCGCACTTCTTGTTATCGGTCAGATGATTCATGCACTCCAGAGCGGCAAATATGATGTTAACAAGACTGCCCTTCTCATCACGCAAACGGGCGGCGGTTGCCGTGCGTCTAACTATATTCACCTTCTCAGAAAGGCACTTGTTAAGGCCGGTTTTGAAAATGTACCGGTTATTTCCCTCAATATGTCGGGTCTTGAAAAAAACAGCGGTTTCAGTCTTACACTGCCGATGATCAGAAGAATTGCCGCAGGGCTGATTTATGGTGATATGATTATGGCACTTGACAATCAGGTAAAACCGTATGAGATCAACAAGGGCGACAGTCATAAGCTGGTGGATAAATGGGTAGAGGGGCTTACCAGAATACTGGCAAGCGGACACGGTTTTACCAAAAAAGAAATTGCCGAAAATCTTGACAGGATCGCCAATGATTTTTCAAAAGTAAAGGTCAATAAAGTCCCTAAGGTAAAAGTTGGAATTGTCGGAGAAATATATGTAAAATATTCGTCTTTGGGAAATAATAATCTTGAAGGATTTTTATACGATCAGGACTGTGAGGTAAACCTCCCGGGAATTCTCGGTTTTGCCCTGTTCAAGGTAGACAACAGAATGGAGGATTACAAGCTTTATGGCGGCAGTAAGGCGAAATATATTGTTGTCAAGAAGCTTTTCGATTACCTGACAAGCCTTGAAGAGCTGATTATTAACAGTCAGAAAAAATTCGGCTTCCGTCCGAACGGCACATATGCGCATACAAAATCTCTTGTAAAGGGCATGGTAGGCTATGGAAGCAAGATGGGTGAGGGCTGGCTGCTGACGGGCGAAATGCTGGAGCTGATCGAAAGCGGTTTTGAAAATATCGTATGTACGCAACCGTTTGGCTGTCTGCCGAACCATATCAACGGCAAAGGCATGGTGCGCCCAATCAAAATGCTTGACCAGAGAGCTAATATTGTTGCAATTGATTATGACCCGGGTGCACCGAAAGTTAATCAAGAAAACCGTATTAAGCTGATGTTGGCGGTTGCCAAGGAGCAGATGAATAAAAAAGAAGCAAAATGATCATCTTCCGTAGGAGCGTAAGCCTTATGAAAAATTGGATAAGAGTTTCAGTTTTAACATTATTGCTTTTCGCCGCAACGATACTTCCCGGTATCACAGCGGCGTTAACCTTATCGCCGTGGATGTACGTTTTGTCGGTGGTATTGTTTCTGGTATGCAATATATTTCCGACAGTTGAAAAGAATCTTAGCAGAAAGTTGCGGATCGCTGCTGGAGGGGCAAACCTTCTGATGGCGTTTCTTGCACTTTTGGTGCTTGACTGTGTTTTTGTGATACTGACAGGTGTATTATGGTTTGGTATGTTTTCGGCAATGTTCTGGAATAATGTGATTGTTGTGTATATCATTGAACTTTTGGTATTTTGGAACGGAATTATACGCATTTACTGCACATCTGCTATGATCGGCACAAGATGGCGTATTGTTGGCATATTGTGCGGTATGATCCCCATTGCCAATATTATTGTTCTTGTAAAGCTGATCAGCCTTGCAAGAAGTGAAATCAATATGGAGAAAAGAAGAACGATACGCAACCGTGAACGCAAGGATAAGGCTGTATGTGCTACAAAATATCCAATCATTCTGGTACACGGCGTATTTTTCAGAGATCTGGAAAAGCTCAACTATTGGGGAAGAATTCCTGAGGAACTGGAAAAAAATGGTGCGATACTCTATTACGGTGAACAGCAGTCGGCATTGGGTATTGAAGAAAGTGCAAAAGAAGTAGCCGAAAGAATTAAAAAAATAGTGGAAGAAACAGGATGCGAAAAGGTCAATATTATCGCACATTCCAAAGGCGGTCTTGACAGCCGCTATGCGATTTCCTGCCTTGGTGCAGATAAATATGTTGCCTCGCTGACAACTGTTAACACACCGCATAGGGGCTGTGTTTTCGCTGAATGGCTGCTTGACCATGCACCCGAAAAACTTCGGGAGGGGATCGCAAGTAAATACAATGCTGCATTTACGCTGATCGGAGACAAAAATCCTGATTTTCTGAAAGCGGTCAATGATCTGAAGGTTTCAAGCTGTGAGAAATTCAATGAAAAAGTCAAGGATGTTCCGGGAATCTATTATCAGAGCGTGGGAAGCAAAATCAACAAGGCGATGAGTAGTGTATTTCCCTTAAACTTTTCACATTTGCTTGCTAATTACTTTGACGGTCCGAATGATGGTCTTGTTACCGTAAGCGCTGCAAAATGGGGCGAAAAGTTTACATACCTCGAATCAAAAGCACCCGATGGTGTTTCTCATGCAGACGTTATCGACCTTGCACGGCATGACAAACCCGACCTTGACATCCGTGAATTCTATGTCGGTCTTGTCAGCGACTTGAAAACAAAAGGCTTTTAATAATGCATTATGGTGGCTGTCGAAAGTTTTTGAGATCAAGTAAAGGAGTGTGAAGATCATGAAATTGCAGTTGAAATGTAAATGCTGCGAAGAGGCGGCGAACATTAACAGAACGATATGGGTAAACGGATTTTGTGACCTTGCTTATGATGACATTTGCGAACGCTCAGGGTGACTGCGGAGAATGGAAACTGATTTATCAGGCTGAAAAAGAAATGCGGCATTTGATTTTGTTGGGTGAATGGTCATTTCATGGCAGGGATGTATCTATCGGAAATATTGTGAATGAGAAATAAATCAAGAGGTCAGTGATTAGTTTGAAAAAATGGGAAAAACTTCCGGGAAATTTTCAAAATGAAGAGGTACGTCCTTATTATGATATTTTGTCAAAAAGGGGCGCAAGCCTTGTTGTGAAAAGAATATTTGATATCATTGTGGGGCTGATTCTGACAATCATTACGCTGCCGTTTATGTTGATTATTGCAATATGGATCAAGCTTGATTCCAAGGGAAGTGTATTCTTTCTTCAAAGAAGAGTTACAACCTACGGAAGAGTATTTCATATTTATAAATTCCGTACAATGGTATCAGATGCAGAAAAACTTGGTACACAAGTAACAGTGAGTCATGACAGCAGAATTACAAGAGCAGGGCGTTTTCTGCGGAAATGTCGCCTTGATGAGCTGCCGCAGCTGTTTAATGTGCTGAAAGGCGATATGAGCTTTGTCGGCACACGTCCTGAAGTGGAACGCTATGTTGAACGATACAGTGATGAAATGATGGCAACGTTGTTAATGCCGGCAGGAATTACTTCTTTGGCAAGCATTAAGTTCAAAGACGAGGAAAAGCTGCTGGACGGGGCGGAAGATACCGATGATGTTTATGTTAATGTTGTTCTTCCTCAGAAGATGGCGTACAATCTGGAATATATCAAGAAATTCAATTTCTTTTATGATATTAAATTGATGTTTCAGACCTTTTTTGCGGTACTGAAATAATTGTAAGAAAATTATGACCGACAGATGAAAAACTGTCGGTCGTTTTTTAATTATGCACAAATATCAACAGATAAGATTATCTAAAACATATATTGACTTTTGAAGATTATAGGCAAATTCAATAGTCAAAATAAGTGAATTGTTATAAAAAACGTCGATGTGACAGTGTTTTTTGGATTTACAAAAAAATTTTTTAGAAAAATTATACATAACACAAACCAACTATTGGTAAATGTTGATGAAAACCACATATTTTTAATTAAAATATTGCAATATGCCTGATTACTGTGTATAATAATGTTAATAATAAATTCAGAAATTATTCATAAATGTTTTTGTTGAGAAACTGTTCGCCTGCAATAATTCTGGGTTTTGTAACATAAACTATAGCTTACGATCATTATGCATTGAGAATTGTGCATTAAAAAGGGGTGATGGTATGCATAAAATGTTGTATTTTGATTATTCGGCAGTGGTGCTGGAATTTGTTTTGCTTGCTTCAATCCTTATGCGTAGAATGACAAACGGTAAGAGCAACAGTATGTTTATTATGCTTGTTACGATATCGATATTTACCACTTCCGCGGATATTATCGCCGTTACGTTTGACAATTTAGGCAGCGAGTTCTATTATGAAAAAATGATGTCACATTCTGTCTATCTCTTTCTCAGAGCGTTAATATCATTTATTCAGCTCAATTATGTAATTGTGCTTACTGATACCTGGTTTAAGGCGGCTAATAATTTCACTAAGAAGATTAAGCTGTTTTTTCCGATCTTTCTGCTGGCAGCACTTATGATTACCAATTTCTTTGCACATAATATCTTCTATATTGATGAAAACGGCACATATATCAGGGGTGCCAACTTCTTATGGCTTTATGTGATCAACGGATATTATGCGGTTTACGGTTCTATGAAGATCTTCAGAAACAGCCAGATGATGGATATGTCAAGAATTGTATCGCTGTTTGTTGGTACATTTCTGATGATGGGAGCGGATTGGATACAAATTATGATTCCGAGTGTTCTTATTGATATGTTTGCGTGCTCGATAGCCCTTTTGTTTATCTTTATGATGGTTCAGCGGCCCGAAGAAATTACAGACTCCGAAACGGGACTGATCAAGCTGAATACCTATGCGTACGATCTGAAACGGAGCTTTATCAACAAAAAACCTGAAACACTAATCATGATCAGATTGAACAACTATCTTGTGATTCGTGAAATGCTTGGTTATAGGGATACGATCTGTGTTAAAAGAATGATCGCGGATATCATTGTCAGATATCTTAGGTCGAGCAGAGTAAGGGCGGATGTTTATTATATCGGTTCGGGAAATTACAGGATAAGGCTCGAAAATCATGATAATGCAGAGGCTGTGAAAGTGGCAGAGTATATCAACGACACATTAAAAGAAGGAATTGTGTATAATGAAATGCAGATCAACCTTGTGGCCTGCGTTTGTATCACAAATATTCCTGAAGATATCGATGAGTTTGATTCACTTTCTATCTTTGGTAATGATTTTAGTGCAGAATATACGGGCAATGTGCTTTATGCCTCTGAAATATGCCGTAAATCAAGATATGACATTATGCGTGAGATCGATAAGATTATAGAAAATGCGATATCGGAAAATGAATTTGAAGTTTATTATCAGCCGATATATTCCATTAAAGATAAGAAGTTTAATTCCGCAGAAGCTTTGTTGAGATTGAAAACGGAAAAGTACGGTTTTATCTCTCCTGAACTTTTTATCCCTGCTGCTGAAAAAAGCGGAGCAATCCACCGTATAGGAGAAATTGTGATGGAGTCCGTGTGTAGCTTTATCGGAAGTGAAGAATATGCTGAATTGGGGTTAGATTATATTGAAGTGAATCTCTCTCCTGCACAGTGTATGGAAAACAATCTTGCCAAGAACATGATCGGCATTATGGAAAGGAATCATGTCCTGCCAAGCCAGTTGAATCTTGAAATAACGGAAACGGCGTCGGGTGAAATACAGAATGTTGTGATGGATAATATTACCACTTTGTATAATGCAGGTATTAGTCTTTCGCTTGATGATTTCGGCACAGGCTATTCCAATATGACAAGGATCGCATCCCTTCCGTTCCGCATAATTAAACTGGACAAGACTTTTACACGGATCAAGGAAAATCCGAATTTGATTATTGTGCTTGAAAATGTAATTAAGATGATCAAAGCGCTTAACATGAAAATTGTTGTTGAGGGCATAGAAACAAAGGAACTTGTGGATCATTTTGAACGTATGGAATGTGAGTATATACAGGGTTATTATTATTCCAAACCTTTGCCAAAACGTGATTTCGTGAAATTCATACAGGCCGGCATATAAAACACGGCTGTAATTACCGAGTGTAATTACAGCCGTGTTTTTTTAATTTGATTTATTTGTTCAGCAACTCTGCGATTTTCTTTTCAAGACCTGCTGCATCAAGTCCGAATTCCGCAAGAAGTCCTACAGCAGGACCGCTGTGTCCGAAGGTATCTTCTACACCGATACGGTATACAGGAACGGGAGCGTTTTCTGCTGTTACTGCGGCAACAGCTTCACCAAGACCGCCGATAATGTTATGTTCTTCAACAGTAATGATCTTACCGGTTTCTTTTGCGGCTTTGATGATGATGTCCTTATCAATCGGTTTGATCGTGTGCATATTGATAAGACGAGCGTTAATGCCCTTTTCTTTCAATGCTCTGACAGCTTTGAGTGCTTCATAAACAACGAGACCGGTTGCAATAACTGTTACATCATTGCCCTCTTCGAGAGTAATACCTTTCCCGATTTCAAAGTTGTAGTTATTATCAGGGTCGTTAAAGCTTTCAATAGCAAGTCTGCCGAGACGGATATATACAGGGCCGTTATACGAATAGGATGCTTTGACTGCCTCTATCATCTCGTAATGATCGGCAGGGTTCAAAATTACCATTCCCGGAATGGTCCTCATAAGTGCAATATCTTCGCAGCATTGATGTGTTGCGCCGTCTTCGCCTACAGAAATACCGGCGTGGGAACCTGCAATTTTAACATTCAGATGAGGATAGCCTACCGAGTTTCTTACCTGCTCGTAGGCTCTGCCTGTTGCAAACATGGCAAAGGAAGCGGCAAAAGGAACTTTCCCCGCAGCAGCAAGTCCTGCCGCTACACCAATCATATTGCCCTCCGCAATACCGCAGTCAAAGAAACGGTCGGGATATGCTTTTTTGAAAATTTCGGTCTTGGTGGCAGCTGCAAGGTCTGCGTCAAGAACTACGATATCGTCATGCTCCTTGGCAAGCTCACAAAGAGCGAGGCCGAAGCTTTCTCTTGTTGCGATTTTTTTAGTTTCTGCCATGATTATGCCTCCAATGCTTTAAGCTGTGCGTTAAGCTCGTCGATTGCTGTCTGATACTGTTCGGCATTCGGTGCTTTTCCGTGCCAGCCAACCTGATTTTCCATATATGAAACGCCCTTGCCTTTAACGGTAGAGGCAATAATGACAGTAGGTTTGCCCTTTACGTTTTTCGCTTTATTGATCGCATTTTCAATCTGTTCAAAATCGTGACCGTCAATTTTGATGACCTCAAATCCGAAGGACTCAAACTTTTTGTCGATATCCGAAAGACCTGCCACATCGTCAACAGTTCCGTCAATCTGCAAGCCGTTGAAGTCAACAATTGCGGTAAGGTTATCAAGTTTGTAATGAGAAGCAAACATAGCAGCCTCCCATACCTGGCCCTCTTCACATTCACCGTCTCCGAGCATCGCATAAACACGATAATCGTCTCCGCTGAGTTTTGCTGAAAGCGCCATACCACAAGCAGCAGAAATTCCCTGACCGAGAGAGCCTGAACTCATATCGATACCCGGTGTGTGTTTCATATCGGGATGTCCCTGAAGCATTGCGCCGATATGACGTAGAGATTTGATCTCTTCTGTCGGGAAAAAGCCCTTAAGTGCGAGTGCTGCGTAAAGTGCAGGACAGCAATGACCTTTTGAAAGTACAAAGCGGTCTCTTTTGGGATCATCAGGGCTCTTAGGATCAACCTTCATTTCCTTGAAATAAAGGTAGGTCATGATATCCGCTGCGGAAAGAGATCCGCCGGGATGACCCGATTTTGCATTAAAAACACCTTCGATGGTCCAGAGTCTGACATTGCAGGCAGTTTTTTTCAGTTCTAAAATTTCTGACTTATCCATTCTGTTCCGTTTCCTCCGATTCGTTCGGCATTAATACAAATACCGATTATTCTTCATACACAGTTAATTATAGCATATATCTTTTTACAAATATTTCTCTAAAAGAAATATTTGTAATGCTCGGGATTATTTCAGAGCATTTTTATCAATATTACTGATATCAAGCGGCTTATCAAGTGTATCGACAAGATCCTTTGGCAGAGCATTGTTGGACACCTTGTTTTTGGATTCTTTTTTTTCGACATGTCTTGCACCGAGGAAATCTCTTTTCGGTGCAGACTTTGATTTGGGTGTATAGGTTTTAAAGTTAATCGGTGAAGCTGTATGTTCTGCTATCTTTTTTTCAGCATCGGCTCTGTGCTTTGCCTTTACATTCACAACAACTACAGCTATTACAATCCCGATTCCTGCCAGTATCAGAAGAACACCTCCGAAAAGAAAAATCCATGTATCGTTGCTGTCCTGATTATTTTCATTGTTTTTGATATTATCAAAATCGCTGTGTCCTGAGTTGGAGGAGGGCACAATCGATTGGGGATCAGACGATTTACTGCTTTTGTCATTTGTGTTTGCCTGAGTGTTTTCGTCAGAAGCAGCCTGACTGCTTTGAAGACTTTCCCAATCGCTTGATGTCAGCTCGGTTGTATCTACAGAACCTTCGGGAGCAAGCTCGGCTGTTTCATCAGCCGTTTCATTTGTTTCCTGATCATCATAATCGTATTCATCATCATAATAATTGTTATCGTAATAATCGGTGTAAGTATTATCATCGTAATATTCATTATCATAATCATTATAGTCATTATTATCATCATCATAATAATATTCATTTTCATGATAGTTGTCGAAGTTATTATATTCATAGCTTGGATCCGCTTCAGGATCGTAATAAGGCTCATCAGGCTCCGCATAAACCGTTGTAAAGCTCAGCGAGGTCAGTGTTGAAATACATATGGCAGCGACGGCCGCTGCAGTGAATCTATGTTTGATATTCATGATTATTATCCTTTCGGATCGGAAATTTAAGGTATGTATCAATCAAATAATATCATATCATAAAATGACACAATTTTACAATAAAATCTTTATATTTCTGCGATTTTACAAGATAAAAACAGATAGGCAGCTATTAAATGTAAAAATTAACAATGCTTACTTTTCACAATTCGGTATACTCTCTTAACGAATACTTCATGAGAAGGCGTAGAATATATTATATTAAGCCGACATAACGTCTGATAGTATTCTTTAATTGTTTAAACAATAAAGAATATTGTGGTTGTTTTTTCTTGACTCAAAATATTGGTTTACGGAGGGGACAGTACTTTCAAGAAAGGTTCAAAGCACAGTCCGTCCTGAGACGGGATATTCATTTTATTGGAAAGAGAGATTGCCTTTTCCGTAAAGTGACACGCTTCTTTTACAGATTCCTCCAAAGACATACCGTTGACGGTGCAGGCTGTTATAATGGAGGTAAATACATCGCCTGTTCCTGCTCGGGGCTTTCCAAGACGTGGGGAAGTGATCATATTATATGTGCCGTCTTGCCGATAAATGAAGTTACCTATATTATTACCCTGATCTATACCTGTTATTACAATATTTTTACTGCCGAGAGAAATCAGTTTTTGTGCCAGTTCCGGAAGCAATCCAGCTTCCGCTGTATTTTCATTATATGGAATATCTGCAAGAATACAGGCCTCTGTCAGATTGGGAGTAATCACATCCGCACCATAAGCCAGTGTTCCGATATGTCTGCAAAGTTCATCGGTTAAAGTTGCATATGTTTTTCCGTTATCGCCCATTACAGGGTCAACAATAATATGTGTTTCGGGAGAAGCAAACTTTTTTATAAAATCAGCAACAATATCAACTTGTTTGTCTGAACCGAGGAAACCTGTATAGATTCCGTCAAATGAAAGACCAAGCTTTTCCCATTTGGAATAATAAATTTCCATTTTGTCGGTATAATCCTCAAAAAAATAATCTTCATATCCCGTATGATTTGAAAATACAGCGGTTGGCAGGGGACAGCATTGTATTCCGGCAGCGGAAATAATCGGAATTGATACGGTAAGAGAACATCTGCCGAATCCGGAAAAGTCATTAATAACAGCAATTTTCTTTTGTTTTATCAAGATATCACCGCTTTGAAAAAATTTATTATCTTTATGGGCTAAGGGGCACAAATCATTTGTAGAAGTAAGAACGGAAAGCCTGAAACCTAACCCCTGAATCCTATTATAATATAGTATAACTTTTTATCAGTGTCAATTATTTTTTGATAAAGAAATCAATTTATAAAACTGTACACTTTAAAAATATTGTAACTGTGTATTGTAAACGGTACAGAATTGTTGTATCATACCAATATGATTTATTTGACACTCGAGAGTTGAAATGCAAATTAAATGTAAATTGGAGTGGGGATAATGGAAAGAAAAAAATCTCAGGAACATCTTAAAAATCTTATTCTGGCGGCACTTTTTGCGGCAATGGTGTATATTATGACCGCTTTTGTGCATATTCCGACACATCAGGGATATGTTCATATCGGTGACGGTATCATCTATCTTGCGGCGGCTCTTTTGCCGACACCGTATGCGATCGGTTCGGCGGCTGTAGGCGCAGGACTTTCGGATTATCTTTCGGGTTATCCGCATTGGGTTCTGCCGACAATGATTATCAAGGCTCTGACTGCCGCTGTGTTTACTCATAAAAAAGAAACGATCATCAACAAAAGAAATCTGATTGGTATCGCTCCTGCCATTATTATTTGTGTCGGCGGATATTTTCTTGCAGGTGCACTGTTGAAATGGGTCGCAGGCTCAGACCTTTCGGTTGCTATGATCGTTTCTTTGGCTGATATTCCTTCTAACATTATTCAGGGTGTCGGTAGTGCTGTTCTTTTTGTACTGTTGGGTACAGCACTTGACAAGTCAGGCGTGAAACGTCTTGTTGCAACAGGTTCATTTGCAAAGCAAAAAGTAACAGAAGCCAAATAACACATACAAGCGTTCATAATATTACCCCAAAAATGCACACCTTTCGGGTGTGCATTTTTTTGGAAGTTCATTCGGTTGATGGACTTGATTTCTTGGGGGCAATGTGGATTCATGTGTTTATATACCCGGTGTTTTTATCATTTAAAAACGGATACGTCTTTTGATGCAAAGGCGTATCCGTTTTAATTTTTATTCCGATGTATCGGATGTGTGGATTTTTATTGAATTGATGATGGGCTGTTTGGTGGTTGCGATTAATCCGTTGTCATCAATGGGTTCTGCTTCGGAGCAGATTTTATCAACAATTTCCATACCATCTGTTACCTGACCAAAGGCGGCGTACTGACCGTCAAGAGAGGCAGTATCCTGTTGAACTATGAAAAACTGCGAGCTTGCACTGTTCATGGAAGCGGCACTTCTTGCCATGGAGATCGTACCTCGTGAATGTTTCAGCGGATTGTCATAACCGTTTGCACTGAATTCACCATAGATAGTTTCGTCCGAACCGCCTGTGCCGTCACCATTAGGGTCACCGCCCTGCATCATGAATCCTTCAATGATCCTGTGGAATGTCAGGTTATCGTAAAATCCCGAGCTTGCAAGCGTTACAAAATTTTCTACTGTAATGGGTGCTGCCTTACTGTTGAGGGCAACGGTGATCGTTCCGTAATCTTTGATATCAATATCTGCAATATAATTTTCATTTACATCAAAGACAATCGATTGTGTGGAAGTTTGTGCGCTTTCGGGATCCTGCGATGTGCTGGTATTGTCAAGTGATGTGGCAATTAGCACAATGATCAGTGAGATGACAAGTACAAGTACTGCCACAGCAACTACGGTGATGATGATATTTGTTCTATTTTGTCGTTTTTCCGCAGCAGAATTAATCTTGTTTTTGGTTTTGGGGGCGGGTCCTTTTTTCTTTCTGTTTTTTGCCATTATACATTTCCTTTCTATATGGATTTTAGTACAACTTTATATATCATAACACATTATCTTTTGTTTATCAATTAAATAATCAGGAAATTTGACAGTTGAATTTAAGGTAAAACCGAACAAAGATCGCCTGACTTATTTGCACAAATCTGAAACAAATATATTCACTATTGGACATCACTGGTTAATTATATCATATGATTTCAGACCATACAATCATCGATTTACTTTATCTACAATTTATGATAAAATAAAATCATTGTTGCACCAATAAAATATTATAAATTCGGGAGTGATTATATGAAAAAAGAGGATTACGGCGAAAAACTTGCTCAGGAGCTTCTACTGAGAATTGAGGAAATCGAAAACAGCGAATATCAGTTTCCGGAAGCGTTTTCAACAAAAGATTATATTTTCTTAGTTGTATTTATTATCATCTGCCTTACCGGAGTATTGATGGGTGCAGGGCTCTAATGGAGGATTGTATGAAAAAGGATGTCGATAAGCAAATTGAAAAAGAAGCGGTATTCGGAACACTGCCGGTTCTCAATAAGGAAAAAATTTACGGCTTTATGGATGCGGTGCTGATACTTTCGGGTTACTGCATTGCTACTTGGAGTTATACACAAGGCTCGTATCTTACAACTTTGGTAGGTTTCAAGCAGCTTCTGATAGGTGCATTTCTCGGGGCGTTGCTGATGCTGGCTATCTATCAGTTGCCTGTGATACTTTCCGTGCGATATGGAATAGATATATGGATATGGCTGAGAGCAGTGTTCGGTCATAAGGGAACAGCAGTTATGACGGTGATCATCATTATTATCAATTATCCGTGGTATGCCGTCTGTGCAGATCTGTTCGCCTCGTCTATGACAAGTCTGGCAGGGCTGTTCGGCATTCAGTTTCCGCCGTTTTGTACGGTTCTGTTGCGCCTTTTGTGTGTGATTGTCGGGACGATGATTGCATGGAAGGGAATAGGAGCGATAACACATACGACAAGAATACTTGTACCGCTACTGTTAGCGTTGGGCGTTATTGTTATCATAGTAGGTTTTACATCTGTTCCGTTTGATGTGATCTGGAATTATAAAGCTCAGCCTGTGGGTTATGAAAACAATATTATACCATATATTATCTCTATAGAAGCCAATTTTGCGTTTGTGATTACCCTTGTAGGCGGTATGGCGGAAGTTCCGAGACTTGTTAAAACAGAAAAAGCTGGATTCTGGGCCGGTGTGATCGGTCAGGGAGTGGCAGGGTCCTTATTTGTTGTTGTGGGTGCAGTTATGGCGATTGCTATGCAGTATGTCACAGGTAAAATGGTGGATGACCCTACGGTAATGCTTGCGACCTTATCTGTTCCGGCACTTGCTTTGAGCTCACTTTTGCTTGTGGCTTTTGCTAATATCGGTACACAGGCGGTAGGGTCTTATATTTACGGAGTTATGCTCAAATCTACCTTTAAAAAGGCAGATTATCGAGTGCTTGTTATTGTTCTGGCAGTGTATGTAGGTATACTTTGCGTGTGGGGAAAAATTGTGGATTATTTCGGTTCATTCCTTACCATAGGTGCGTGTGTCTATGCACCGCTGGCGGCAGTTCTGTTTGTAGATTTCTTTATTGTACGCAGACAAAAGTTCTCTCTGCGTTCCGCTTATGCAGTCAAAGGTTATTCTGCATACCATTATACGCATGGCTTTAACATAGTAGGTCTGTTTTGTATTGCGGCGGGAATTGTATTATCACTTGCGGTGTATAACCCGATTAGCGGCGAAATTTACATTATGCCGTTGTTCTATCTTACACCAACGGGAGTTTCTTTCCTCGGAACGGGAATTCTATACTTTGTTTTCAGTTGTATTCCGCCAATCAAAAAATATATGCTCAAAGATAAAATGGAAATTGAAAAAGCAGGGGTGCAGGATGAAACATGAAAATAAAACGCCTGATCTGCTTCCGTTTGACAGGCACAGAGTGCCGCCAAAGCAGAATCTGTTTATGATGCCGCTGATATGGCTGATATGCAAGATCATTACTGTGCCGTACAGGCTAAAAATCAGAAAGATCGATATGAAGGGACTGAAACCGCCGTTTCTGGTTTTAGGAACACACCATTCTTTTATGGATTTCATTGTAACACCGCTTGCTCTTTTTCCGCACAGAGCCAATTATGTGTCGGAGCTGGAAGGGTTTGAATATTACGGAGAATGGCTGTACAGACAGCTCGGTTGTTTAGGTACAAGAAAATTTGTTAACGATACAGCACTGGTGAAAAACATCAAAAGAGTAATGAATCGCAACGGTATACTTGTTTTGTACCCCGAGGCTAGGTATGCCAATGTCGGAACAAGCTCGGAATTGCCTGAGTCACTGGGAAAGCTTGTGAAATATTTGGATGTACCGCTTGTTACACTCAATATGCAAGGGAATTATTTACAGTCTCCTATATGGAATTTAAAGGCAAGAAAAGAAGCAAGACTTCAAGCGCAAATCAAACAGGCTATGACGGTTGAGGAAATACGCAAAAGCTCGGTTGAAGATATCAACAAGCTAATCGCAAAAGAGCTTGCCTATGACGAATATAGGTATCAGTTTGACAATAAGATCGGAATTCGTTTCCCGAAAAGGGCAGAGGGCCTTGAAAAGCCGTTATATATATGTCATGAGTGTGGAACTGAATTATCGTTAAAAAGCAATGGCGATAAATTAGTTTGTAGAAAATGTTATGCAGAATGGACAATGGATGAATTTGGCAGGCTTGTTGACAGAAATGGAACGTATCTTCCTATTCCCGATTGGTATGAATGGGAAAGAAATCAGGTTCAAAAAGAAATTGATTGTGGCAGTTATCGGCTTAATATGAAGGTACGGATAGAATCCTTGCCTAATGCTGTAAACTTTATTGATTTGGGTGAAGGACGGTTGATCCACAGTGCAGAGGGTTTCCAGCTGATATTCAGAGATTACGGCCAAGAAAAGGTTGATATTCTGGAAGTGTCATCAATTTCCTTGTTTTCTATCCATACGGAATATGATTATAGGGGCAAGGGGGAATGTATTACATTATCAACGCCTGACAATACCTACTTCATTTATCCGCTGGAAGAAGGCTTCAGCGCAACAAAGATACAATTTGCAGTTGAGTACTTTCATAAATTGGCTACGGATAAAAAATAGGATTTTTCCGTAGTTTTTAAGAAAAAATAGAATAATTTTAAAGAAATTTTTGAAAAGTTGACCTTTTGGGGTCAACTTTTTTTGTTTTTGGGGGGACTGTTGAAAGGGGGTGTGAGGTTGAGGAAAAAAAGAACAGGGTTGACCTCAAAAGAAAAACAGTTTTGCAGCTTCTATGTCAGCAGCGGCAATCAGAAAGAAGCCGCGTCTTTATCCGGTTATCGACAGCCGGGAAAATCAGGAGCGGATCTTCTGACAAGGGATGATATCAATGAAGAAATTGAAAGAATCTATCAATCAAGAACCAAAAACTACAAACAGCGTGCAAGAGCAGGCTATGAAAGACTGGCGTTTGGTAATGTGTCCGATGCTGTTAGACTGATGTTTGAGGAAAATCCCCTTGAAAAAGAACTGGGGGCATATGATCTTTTTAATGTGGCGGAAATCAAAAAGCCAAAGGATGGTGCAATGGAAATCAAATTTTTTGACAGGATTAAAGCACTGGAAAAGCTGGAAGCAGCTGACAGCAGGGAGGAAAAGGGTGTTTCCGATTTTTATGGGGCACTTATGGGAGGAACAAAAAATCAGGAAGAGGGTGAAGATATTTGAGTTTCAGAGCATTTTCGTCGAAACAGCTGAAAGTGTTAAGGTGGTGGTGCAGGGGCAGTGGTACGGAAGGATATGACGGTATTATCTGCGATGGGGCAGTACGGAGCGGAAAAACACTATGTATGAGCGTTTCGTTTGTTTCATGGGCGATGCTTGCGTATGACGGAGGTAGTTTTGCACTTTGCGGAAAAACTATACGCTCCGTAAAAAGAAATCTTGCCGTACCTCTGATCAGGGTACTGAAAGATATCGGCTTTGAGGTCAATGACAGACTTTCTTCCAATATGATGGAGGTTTCCTTCGGCAGGAAGAAAAATATCTTCTATATTTTTGGAGGACGTGATGAAAGCTCGGCTTCGCTGATACAGGGAATTACGCTTTGCGGTGTTCTGTTTGACGAGGCGGCACTGATGCCGAGGTCTTTTGTGGAACAGGCAGTGGCGAGGTGCTCGGTGGAAGGGTCAAAACTTTGGTTCAACTGTAATCCTGAGTATCCTCAACATTGGTTCTGCACGGAATGGATCAAAAAGTCCAAAGAAAAAAATCTGTACTATATTCATTTCCGCATGGAGGATAATCCTTCTCTTTCGGACAAAATGCTGGCAAGGTACAGGAAAATGTATTCGGGCAGTTTTTATCAGAGATATGTTCTAGGAAAATGGGTGGCGGCAGAAGGGCTTGTTTATCCGTTTATGTCAAATGACAAAATGTTCTGTGATGTGCCCGAGGGCGGTTTTGACGATTATGTGATCTCCTGCGATTACGGCACAGTGAACCCGTCGTCGTTCGGGCTGTGGGGTCTTCATTCGGATGTCTGGTACAGAATTGACGAATATTATTACAGCTCCCGCAGAGAGGGCGTTTCCAGAACGGATGAGGAACATTATGACGGTTTATGTTCTCTTGCCGGAGAAAGAGATATCAGTCGGGTGATCGTTGATCCTTCAGCGGCTAGCTTTATTGAAGTAATAAAACGGCACGGAAAATTTCGTGTTGAGCCTGCTAAAAACAGTGTCATAGACGGTATCAGGCAGGTAAGCACGGCACTGAAACAAGGGAACATTAAGATCTGCAGGACCTGCGGAGACTGCATCAGGGAATTCGGTCTTTACCGCTGGGAAAGCAGTGGTAAGGACGTGCCAATTAAGGAGAACGATCATGCAATGGACGATTTGCGTTATTTTACTGCAGCTTATCTTAACGGAAATGATGATGGTATTTTTGCTGTCGCATCCGACCGATAGGAGGTGAGATTTTGAGTTGGTTTCATAAAAAGAAAAAAGAAAACAGTATGGCAGTTCAGACTGCCGCAGGCGAAATTTACAGTCACCCATTTGGGTATATCAGAAATTATGCTCCTCTTGGACACTGTGAAAAACAGCTTTACCGCTCGCTGAGAGAGTCGGTGCCTGTGATTGATTCCGCTATTTACAAGATTGTACGTCTTGTGGGCGGCTTTGAAGTAAAATGCCGTGATACACGAGCGCAAAGGATAGTGGACAGTTTTATTAGAAATGTTAATGTCAATGGTATTTCAACAGGAATGGAAGCCTTCGTTTCGGAGTATCTGGAACAGCTTCTTACTTACGGTACGGCTGTGGGTGAAATTGTGTTAGGTTCTGACGGTGATATTGCCGCACTTTACAACAGCTCACTTGATGATGTGGAGCTGAAATGTGAGGAAAATCCTCTTGATATCCGAATTCTGTCTGTCGACAATTTCGGGCAGAAAAAGGAAGTACCATTTCCTGAACTAATATTATGCAGTGCTATTATGCCTGAACCCGGAAAACTTTATGGTACATCTGTGTTGAAAGGTCTGCCGTTTGTGACGGATATTATGCTAAAAATCCTTAATGCCATCGGTACAAACTGGGACAGAGTGGGGAACGTCCGTTTTGCAGTTACCTACAAGCCGTCCGATTCGGACAGGAGTCTGAGCAAGGAACGAGCTATGCAGATCGCAGGCGAATGGAGCAAGGCTATGAAAAGTCGTGAACCAAAGGATTTTGTTTCTGTGGGAGATGTCAGCATTAAAACAATTGGTGCAGACAATCAGATTCCTGACAGTGAAGTGCCTTTAAGGCAGATACTGGAGCAAATCGTGGCGAAGCTTTCGATACCGCCGTTTCTTCTCGGATTGAGTTGGTCAACGACCGAAAGAATGTCGTCCCAGCAGGCTGATATGCTGACAAGTGAGTTGGAATATTACAGGCGGATCTTGGAAGGGACGGTCAGAAAAATATGCAAAACTTATCTCAGACTTCACGGCTTTGACAGCGAATTTGAGATCGTCTGGAGCAATATCAATCTTCAGGATGAAGTGGAGCTTGCAAAAGCAAGACTATATCATGCACAGGCAGAGCAGATAGAGAAAAATAACAGGAAAGGGTGATTATTTGGAACAAACAACCATGTTGAAATCAGGCGAGTTGGAGCTGATCAACAGCTATACAAGACGAAGTCTGACGGAGGATGAAATTTATGCTTTTACGGTCGTTCTCTGTGATAATGAGATTGACAGGGACTACGAAAGATTTTCAGCGGCATCGTTAAAAGAATTGGAAAAGCTTTTTGTCGGTGTTACGGGTGTAATGGATCATGATCCGAAAACCGAAAATCAGACAGCGAGAATTTTTTCCTGCAAAACCGAAACGGTTGAAGGAAAAACAACAAGTGATGGTCTGCTGTACACAAGACTGACGGCAAGAGCATATATACCAAGAACAGAAAAAAACAAGGAGTTTATTACACAGCTTGACAGCGGCATAAAAAAAGAAGTTAGTGTCGGCTGTGCCATCAAAAAACGCATATGCTCGATATGCTTAGAGGAGCAGTGTAACTGCAGTCATATCAGAGGAAAAAAATATGATGGTCAGCTTTGTTATGCTGTTCTGGAAGAACCAACGGATGCATATGAATGGTCATTTGTGGCCATTCCGGCACAAAAGGCGGCAGGCGTTATTAAACATTATCAAAAAGGAGAGAGTAAAATGGATATTGAAAAAAGACTTTTCGGCGGTCAGGAGCAAAGCTTTACCGCAGAGGAAATGAATCTTCTTGCAGAGAAATTCCGCAGACTCGGCGAAAGAGCTGCCGACGGCGATGCCTACAGGCGCAGGCTTGAAAGCGATATCAACAAGGTCGCAGCGGTGGCGCTTCCCGAACTGAAAAGAGATACACTCGATTTTATTACAGCGAAAATGAGTGCCGTTCAGCTTGAGGATTTTTGCAATGCACTGAGCAAAAGGGCGGCACAGAGTGTTCCAGTAAAGCCACAGTTGTATTCGGCGGCAAAATATAACAGAAACAGCAATATGGATTTTAAAAATATTTAAGGAGGATTTTAATAATGAATGTTTGTTTTAAGGGTTACGGCGAAAATGTCGTTACATTTGAGATTGATGGAAGTATTACGGACGGTGCGCCCGTGATGGTGTCGGACAGTGGAAAGGTGAAAGCGGCTTCGGGTGCTTTCTGCGGTGTATGTGTAAGCCAGAGGGGCGGCTATGCGGCAGTACAGCTCAACGGCTATGCTAAACTGCCTTACGGTACAGCGCCGAGTGTGGGTTATGCTAAGCTTTCGGCAAGTGCGGGCAAGGTGAACAAGGACGATACAAACGGCAGAGAATATCTTGTCGTTGACATTAATACAACCGACAAAACAGTCGGTGTGATTCTTTAAAAATGAAAGGAAGGTAATGAATTATGGCATATTTTGACAATTTGA
>ONGS01000062.1 GCA_900317395.1 uncultured Eubacteriales bacterium
GAATTCATAAAGCCTGATAAACGGCGGATTTTTCAGTATGATTGGCGGCGAATGTTTCAGTTCTTCCTTTCCGTCGCTTACCGAATACTCCACACTGCGTATGTTGTCAAGCTGTCTTGTAAAGAATTCTTCATGTTCCGCAGGGATCCAGCCAATCAGGATAAAACTTCTATGATATTTATACACATAGCGCTTAATTGCATGATAGGAATCAAGCTCTTGAAGCTTACTGTAATACATCATACATTTTTCCTGTTCCGCTTTCCAGAAAATATCGATTTGCTTCTCTATTTCGTCCCTTTCCTTTTCTTGGTTTTCAAGTTCGGAATTCAAGCTTTTCAGATATTGCTCGGGCGTTCCCGCTATTTCGGGAACTTCCAGCCTCTCAAAATAGAGTGAAGAGAAAATTCTGTCAACATCATCCTTTTTATCCGTAGGTGCAAAATAAGCACCCCAATAATGCGTTTCATCCTCTGTGCAGGGGATAAACAGTACATAAGGGTCATCGGATTTTGAAAGCTTTGTCATGCTTTCCTTCGGTATTCGTCCGAAGGCAGGAGTAATATATTTACATTTATTAATTTCTGTAAAATCAAGATTACTTCCCACAAAATGTCCGACCTGTTCGATTTTTCTCAGGCAGGCATCGATATTTTGTTTGCACCGCAGTCTGTCGTTAAGCAATTCCTCAAATTTTCCCGAAATGAATTTCACGTATTTCAATACGCCCTTGGGGCTTACGCTGAAGTTTTTCAGCTTAACATAATTCAGTTCAAAGCCCAACATATCCGCTGTATTTCTCAGCTCCTGAAGAGGGGTGGAATACGGATTTTTGTCATTCAGCGGTACAAAATTCCGTGTATCGGAATAAAAGGACATTGCGTCGTCGGGGTGGAACATCTGAGAGTCTCCACAGAATTTGATGACCTTGTCCAGTTCTGACATCATACCAATGATGCTGACGGCTTTAACCGGTTTTACAGACACATAATCACCTCCTTATCTGACGAGAAGCTTTGCTTTTTCGTCAGCCGACAAGCCATAGCGTGTCGCTTCTATTATATTGATTATATTTTTCAGTTCGATTTCCATCAGATAAATATAGGAAATCATAACAATCGTTGGATTCGGTGAAAGCCTCAGATGATGTGTACAATACATACAGATCAGCGCATTCGTCATCTGTGACGAATCGTTGTACTGTAATTTGGACATCAGTCTTCCGAGATAGGTTTTTCTTGTCAGTTCAAAAACCTCCTTGGAGCTTCCTGCCGAACACAGTTCGCTCACTGTCTTTTGTGACAGTTTTCCGTACGGTATCAGCAACGGCCTGATCCTGCTTTCACTGTAGTTGAAATATTTTTTCAGTCTGATAATTCTGGAGACATTTCTGAAATCAAGAAGAGCGGAGAAAGTATCTTTCAGTTCCTCACGGTCTCTCCCTTTTTTCGAGCTATCAATCACAGCCATTACAGTGCCGTAATTCTGATTGTACAATTCTGCTTCCAGCAAGGCGATATCAACCTTTTCACCGTCTTTCGGTTTAAATTTCTGCAAAGCAGAAAAATATTTTGTTCCCGAAAGTACCTCCAGAACATCGTCATAGGATCGTACCTTTGTCAGTGCTTCCAGGTTGATTTTCGCAAATTTTCCCATGGAAAGCGGCATAGAATAGACATATTCATCAGGTCGTCCGATATTGACAAGTGTCAGGCAACGGATGATCTGTTCAATTTCCATTTCTGCAATCGCGAAATCGGAAAATATCAGCGACTGATCCTTGGCATATCTGGAAAGTGCAAAAATATCATAATAGATATTCTGCTTCAGCATCGGCTCCAGCTGACCTCTGTGAACATCATTTTCATCAAGACCCGTAAGTGCTGTCTTATAGCTTGTGCGTGTTTTCAGATAGCTTGCTACCTCGGGAACGCTCCTGCATTCCATCAGCTGTTTATAATCCGCTTCGGTAAGCCTTTTCCCATACATTGCACGTGCTTTTGCAAGAATCGCATTAGACGCCATCGAAGACGACATCGACCATCACCCCCCTTTTCAATTTTTGATTTTTAGGTTATCCTACTGCTCGTGCGGTGATTTCGCTGACCCATTCGTCTTTATGTTCGGCATAAGTCCGGTCAAGTGTTTCGATAATCGCAGCGTTTTTCTTCTTGATCTGTGCAAGCTCTTCATCTGCCTTTTTCTGAGCGGTCTGCTTATTGATTTTAACACGCTCTTTAGCTCTTTCAAGAAAATCGGTTTTGATTTTTTCTTTTTTCTCAAGTACCTGCTTTTCATAATCGATTTTACTCTGCTTTGCCTCATTGGTAAGATCACGAGCTTTTTTATCCATATCGACGATTTTGGAAATCATATCTTCCATTATAGCACCCCCTTTTTAATGCATAATTAATAATGATGGCATTGGGAAGTTTATTCCCCCAAACAAGTTTTTTAAGGCAGATTAATCCGCCCCACTCTCGCCGGTGTCAACTTAAGTAGAATTGTAAAAAAGACTTAAAAAAGAATAAAGTCCTCATTTTTCCTTAAGTTGATGTCATCGCTTAAAAAATAGCATGGGTATAGAAAGAAGAGAAAGCCCATTCTTTCTACACCCAATTTCTGTAATTTATTATACAACTTTCATTTATATTTTACAAGCGACAAATCGGGCAATATGTTTGAACTCCGCATTATTTTTTTAGCATTTTTAACAATTTAATTTTTCAGGCTCTGCATAGGGGCAGGGATTCTACCACCTCTTGCAATAAACTTTGACGGAGATTTCGGATTGATATCCATGATCGGTCCTTTGCCTAACAGTCCGCCGAAATTCAATTCTTCACCTGCTTGTCTGCCGATAGCCGGAATCAATCGAACAGCCGTGGTTTTAGAGTTCACCATACCGATTGCGGCTTCATCCGCAATAATGCCGGAAATAATATCTGCCGGTGTATCGCCCGGAATTGCGATCATATCAAGACCTACAGAACAAACTGCTGTCATTGCTTCTAATTTTGTAAGGGTAAGTGCTTTGCTTCTTGCCGCCTCTATCATACCTGCGTCCTCGGTCACGGGAATAAATGCACCCGAAAGACCTCCGACATGAGAAGAAGCCATAACGCCGCCCTTTTTCACTGCATCGTTGAGCAATGCAAGACAAGCTGTCGTTCCGTGTGCACCGCACTGCTCCAAACCCATTTCTTCCAGAATATAGGCAACACTGTCGCCTATCGCCGGAGTCGGTGCAAGAGAAAGGTCAACAATACCGAACGGCACACTCAGACGTTTTGATGCTTCTCTGGCAACAAGCATACCTGCTCTTGTAATCTTAAAGGCAGTTTTCTTAACGATGTCCGCAACCTCGGTAATATTGCAGTCGCCAGCCTTTGCCAGCGCCGCTCTTACCACACCGGGCCCGGAAACACCGACATTGATGACACAATCAGGTTCGCCCGGACCGTGAAAAGCACCTGCCATAAACGGGTTATCTTCAGGCGCATTGCAGAAAACAACCAATTTTGCTGCGCCGATACAGTCACGGTCGGCAGTAAGCTCCGCACTTTTGCGGATCACCCTGCCCATTTTAGCAACGGCATCCATATTGATACCTGCTTTTGTACTACCGATATTGACAGACGAGCAGACGCATTCTGTTGAAGCGAGTGCCTCAGGGATACTTTCGATCAAAGCATAATCTCCCTGTGCAAAGCCCTTGTGAACAAGTGCACTGTAGCCACCGACAAAGTTAACTCCCACCTCGGCTGCTGCCTTATCAAGTGTTTTTGCAAATTTCACAGGATTTTTTGTCGGGCAGGCCGCCGCCAGCATTGCAATCGGTGTTACGGCTATTCTTTTGTGAATGATCGGAATACCGTAATCCTTGCTGATATTCTCACCTGTTTTAACAAGATCCTTCGCATAACGACAAATTTTATCGTAAACCTTATCGCAGGCTTTGTCTATATCGTCATCAATACAATCGAGAAGAGAAATACCCATTGTAATAGTTCTTACATCAAGGTTTTCATTATCGATCATATTAATAGTTTCCAGTATATCATGTGAATTTATCATTATATAATTCCTTTCACCTTAAATGATCAGATTTTGTGCATGGCATTAAAGATATCCTCGTGCATCACATGGATTTTAACACCCATGTCCTCTCCCTTTGCGGTAAGCTTGTCCACAAGCTCGGAAAAAGGAACGGTACAAGCGGATATATCCACAAACATAATCATTGCAAACATTCCCTGAAGTACAGACTGCGTTACCTCTATAATATTAGCGCCTGCCTGCGCACATTCGTTGGATACATTAGCCAGTATCCCCACATTATCCTTTCCAAGTACAGTAATTACTGCATTCATCTCATTAACCTCCTGAATGATTTTTGGGGTCAGAAGTCAGGTATCTATACCCGGATATGTAACTAACCTGAATCCTGCTCCCCTAACCCTAATTACAACATAGAATCTGCAAGTGCTTCAAGCTGAGCAATATTCTCAGGCTTGAGGGTCGATTTTATGGTAACACTTGCATCACTTATTTCAATACCCTTCATACTTTCAAAATACTCACGCATCACCTTTCCTGCCGATGGTGCCCACGAGCCGTTCTCAACGATTGCAACCTTACGGTTTCTGTAGGTTTTGATTTTCAGATGGTGGAGAAAATCATTAGCAATCGGGAAGATTCCTCCGTCATAGGAAGAAGCAAGCATAATCATTCTGCTGTAGCGGAAAGCATCCTCAACATTTTCGTGAAGGTCACTTCTTGTCAGATCCGAAATAGCAATCGGAAGGTCGGTTTTTGCTTTCAGGATATCATACAATTTTAAAGCCGCCTCTTTTGTGTTGCCGTGAATAGAAGCATACGCAATAAAGATACCGTCTGTTTCGGGTTCATATTTGCTCCATGTATCATAAAGACCGATATAGTAGCCAAGGTTTTCTGTAAGGATCGGACCGTGGAGCGGGCAAATCGTCTGAATATCAAGCTTTGCCGCTTTTTTCAGAAGTGACTGTACCTGTGCGCCGTATTTTCCTACGATATTGAAATAATATCTTCTTGCTTCACAAGCCCAGTCATCCGGCTCTGCGTCGATCACTCCGAATTTACCGAAACCGTCAGCTGTAAACAGAATTTTTTCTGTCGGCTCATATGTCACCATAACCTCAGGCCAGTGTACCATTGGTGCCATGTAGAAAGTCAGCTTATGTGTACCGAGGTCTACTGTTTCACCTTCCTTGACGGTAACAGTTCTGCTCGTTGTATCAAGATCAAAAAACTGTGGCAGCATATTAAAAGTCTTTGCATTACCGATCAGTTTCATCTGCGGGTATTTTTCGGCAGCTTTTGCGATATTGGAAGCATGGTCGGGTTCAAGGTGACTGATCACAAGATAATCGGGTGTTCTGTCGCCCAGTACTTTTTCAAGGTTTTCAAACCATTCGTCGGTTTTCCTTTTGTCGATTGTATCAAGAACCGCAATTTTTTCATCCAGTATCACATAGGAGTTATAGCACATTCCATCGGGGACCTCATACTGGCTTTCAAAAAGGTCAAGATCATTATCGTCTGCACCGATATATTTTACGGCATCTGAGATATCTCTTATCATTTTTATTCCTCCGTTTTTATTTTGTATAGAGTTATTATAATATAAATTTGCCTTTGGTACAATAGTATAATGCAAGTTTTTTAAGAAATTTGTGCAGTTATACAATAGACAAAGTGAATTAAATATAATACAATTATCATATAAGCGATAATTCTTATAAAAAAACAAACAGGAGGATAACATTTCAAATGGAAGCAAAAAAATTTTTTTCGAAAGTAACAATAGCA
>ONGS01000210.1 GCA_900317395.1 uncultured Eubacteriales bacterium
ATCCGGGAAGCCTCCCGTTTTTTGTTTTAAATCAATAAAAGACCTTAAAAACCTTCAATTGTGTTTTGTTGTCTTGCGTAACTTGCTGATTTTTTGTAATTTTGCACTGTGAATCGTTAGTTGCTTTCTCAAGCGTGAGAATAGACTGACAAATATCAACTGAAACTGTTCGTTACTGTTGTGATGACAGGATCGATTAGGGAAATGTGACATAGTGATTATGTTATTCCCCAGTTTCATAAAATTCATTGTAATGAAAAATGTATTTAAGGTATTATGGTTAAATTTGGTAATTTTGTTTTTGCTTCCATGCTTTTGCTTGGCTAAAGTTGGAGGAAAAAATTTATCTTCTCGAGTAAACTGGGAACCGGTAATGAATGCCATTATACAAGTTGAAAGTGGTGGCAACAGTAAAGCTAAAAACGGAAACCAGTGCGGAGCCATGCAGATCACTCCTATCATGGTAGCCGAATGTAATAATATTTTAAAGGCGCGAAAGAGTAAAAAGCGTTTTACATTAGCCGATCGCTTTAGTATTTCGAAATCTAAAGAGATGTTTTTGCTGATTCAGTCGTATCATAATCCTGTTAACGATGTGGAAAAGGCAATACGTTCTTGGAATGGGGGGATGAATTATAGTGTAAGAGGTACACAGCGTTATTTCGAGAAGGTGATGAGTTATCTCTAATTGTGAGATTTAATAATCGAATATCCGATTGTTCTGAATGAACAGAATGATCGGTTTTTTATTTATAAAAAAAATAGGCAATAATAATGAACGCTTTTTTCAAAAGAACATTAGGTTTTATCGTCGCATTGTTCTTGTTCGTAGTCAATAGCCTTTCGGGGCAAACTGTGCACTATCACCCTTTTAAGCATTATGATGATCGTGTTATTGTTTTCAGTAATAGCCCAAGTATTACAAGTGAGGATATTGTTATGTTAGGCAATAGTCTGACAGAATTCGGTGGCGATTGGGGAGAAATGTTGGATGAGGAGCATGTCGTGAACCGAGGAATTGCAGGCGATACGGCTTTAGGTATTTATCATCGTCTGTCGCAAATCTTGCCAGGAAGACCAAAGGCGATTTTTTTGATGGTTGGTGTGAACGATATGAGCCATGGTCTTTCTCCACAGAAGGTTGTGGAACAGTGTAAGAAACCAATCGACCGTATCCTCAAAGAGTCTCCAGGAACGAAACTTTTTGTTCAAAGCTGTCTACCTTATTGTGAGAGTTTTGGGAACTGGAAAACTCTGTTAGGTCGTTCTTCTGAAATTCCCGTCATCAACGAACTCTTGTATCAGTATTGTAAGCTGAAAGGTGTTGAATTCATTGACCTTTATCCTCATTTCCTTAGACAAGGAACTAACCAGATGAGGAGGGAGTTGTCAAAAGATGGTTTACATCTTACGCCGATAGGCTACAAGGTGTGGTGCTTTGTCTTAAAGAAGTATGTCAAAACGCTTTGACTGGCATGTTTTTTGATTTAATATTGTGCTCTGAATCCAACAGATTCGTTCTGAAACCGTAAAAATAGCGGTTGCTTTGATTGTTTCCCGTTAAAATATTTGGTCATTTCATAGAAAAAATATAATTTTGCACACGTTACTTTGAATGTGCAATTTGATTGAGTAAGGAGGCAAAGATGTCAATATCAAAAACCCGACAGAAGCTTGTTGACGTCGCTCGACAGCTATTTGCCAAAAAAGGACTTGAGAATACGACCATGAACGATATCGCCCAAGCTTCAGGAAAAGGGCGACGGACGCTTTATACGTATTTCAAAAGCAAGGAAGATGTGTATTATGCTGTTATAGAAAGCGAGCTCGAACGGTTGTCGGACAAGATGGATGAGGTGGCATCTAAGAAAATTCGTCCTCAGGAAAAAATCATAGAGCTGATATATACTCATCTTGATATGATCAAAGAGACCGTAATGCGTAACGGCAACCTTCGTGCAGCCTTTTTTCGCAATATTTGGATGGTAGAAAAGGTGCGCAAGAATTTCGATGAAGATGAGTTGGAAATATTCCGAAAGGTATATACTGAAGGCAAATCGGTAGGGGAGTTCGACATTGATAATGTGGGACTTGTTGCCGACATTACACACTACTGCATTAAAGGACTTGAGGTTCCGTATATCTGTGGCCGCCTCGGACATGGCATGACGCCAGAAACAAGTAAGCCGTTGGTTGCGAAGTTTGTGTATGGTGCTTTGGGCAAAGCTCTTTCGAATGAATTATAAACACTTTTTAAATAGAAAACAAATGGGATTATTACAAGGTAAGACTGCGCTGATCACTGGTGCAGCACGCGGTATCGGAAAAGCTATC
>ONGS01000174.1 GCA_900317395.1 uncultured Eubacteriales bacterium
CGGATGTGTTCCGAGCCAGATCAACTACGTTATTACGTCACGTTTCACGCCTGAACAGGGGTATATTGTAGAGAGCAGAAGAGGCGGTGGCGGTTATATCCGTATCACGAGGGTGACAACTGACAAAAGAGTTGCCATGATGCACATTGTTAATTCAATAGGGGATAAAATATCCTCGGCTTCATCAGTGGCAATCCTCGGTAATCTTATTGAACAGAATATGATATCCGAATATGATTACGCTATGATATCAGCAGCACTTTCCGATAAGGCTTATTCCGCAGTACCGCAGGAACTGAGAGATACGCTTCGGGCGGCAATTATGAAAAATCTGCTTATTACACATGTAATGTTTAGTGATTAAAAACTTATTTCAAGGGAGGAATTTATTATGTTATGTCAATCATGTGAAAAAAGACAGGCTACAACACATATCAAAACAATTTTAAATGGTGAACTGAAAGAATATAATCTTTGCCCCGAATGTGCCGCAAAACTCGGTTATGGATCGTTTTTCGGCAATTTCGGACTTGATATTGACAAGATTTTCGGCAGCTTTATGGAAAGCTTCGGAAATGAACGTTCCGCAAAACGTTGTCCGTTCTGCGGCAGCAGCTTTGAGGATATCGCAAAATCCGGCAAGGTGGGTTGTGCACATTGTTATGAGGAATTCAATGAAGAGCTTCTTCCGTCGATACAGCGTATTCACGGAAGAACCAACCACACAGGAAAGCTTGCAAGAAGCGCAGGCGCCGAGGTTAAAATAAAAAATGAGATCAACCGCTGTCGTTATGAGCTGGAAGAGGCTATTAAAACACAAGAGTTTGAAAAAGCAGCTCAGCTGCGTGACAAAATCAAGGAGCTTGAAGGTAATATAAATACCGCAAGCGGCGAGAGCAAGTAAGGGGGTCATTTCAATGAGTGAAGTAATAAAACACCGAAAAGATGTAAGCGATGTTGTGATTAGTACAAGAATCAGATTTGCACGTAATATGAAGGATTATCCGTTTCCGTGCAGACTGAATGAGGAGAAAAAGCGCAAGGTTGCTTCTATCGTTAAAGAAGCAGCTCTCGGAGGTCATAGCGCTATATCGGACAGATTCAAATATATCCAAATGTCGGAGCTGACACAGGAAGAGGCAGTTTCCCTTGTTGAAAGACATCTGGTAAGCCCCGAATTTATTTCGGACAGACAGGGAAGAGGGCTTTTGCTTTTAGATGATGAGTCCGTCAGCATTATGATTAATGAAGAGGATCATATCCGCATACAGGTGATTCGTCCGAATATGGATCTTGACGGTGCTTATGATCTTGCGGATAAGATCGATACGCTTTTTGACGAACAGCTTAGTTTTGCATTTAATGATAAGCTTGGATATCTTACACAATGCCCGACAAATATCGGGACAGGTATGAGAGCGTCATTAATGCTTCATTTGCCCGCACTCAGGGAAAGTGGTGCAATGGGAAAAATCAGTGTTTCTCTTGCAAAGCTTGGATTTGTGATAAGAGGTATGTATGGCGAGGGAACAGATCCGAAGGGTTCTGTTTACCAACTTTCCAATCAGGTGACACTCGGCATTTCTGAAAAGGAAGCAATTAATAATCTGCGTGATATTGCTGCTCAGATTATTGCTCAGGAAAGGGCGGCAAGAGAAGTAATGGCGAAAAATATTTCCGTTCTTGATAAAATATTCCGTGCGTATGGTATTTTGCAGTATGCAAAGCTTCTCAGCAACGACGAATGTATGAAATTGCTTTCCGACCTGCGTTTCGGTATTGAGATCGGTGTATTTGAAAATATTGATTTTGATACGATCAATCATCTCATGATTGAGGTTCAGCCGGCAACATTGATGAAAAACATCGGTAAAAAGCTGAATCCACAGGAACGTGACCGTATTCGTGCAGAAGTTGTGCGTACCGCCCTTATGAGAAAGCAGGTGCCTGCCAACAGACGACTCGAAGACTGATAATATAGAGAAATAGCTTTATGGCATGGCAATTTTTTCGTTTACATCAGAATGACTTGATAATTAAAATTTAGTTTGTGTTTTCAATAATGCGATTTGATCTCCGATAAGAAAGGAATGAGGTTTTATGTATAAATTCAGAGGCTTTACGGAAAAGGCAAATAATGTAATCAATCATGCGATCGAATCGGCTCAGGAAATGGGTCACAGTTATGTAGGAAGTGAGCATATTCTGCTGGGACTTTTGAAGGAAAGCGATAGCGCCGCTTGTAGAATTCTTGAAGAAGCAGGCGCATCAGCCGATGTAATAGAGGAAAAAATCAAAACACAGATCGGTGTAGGAAGTCCGACAAGACTGGATCCCGATGATTTTACGCCGAGAACAAAGAGATTGATACAGCTTGCTGTGAAACAGGCAGCAGAGCTTGGTACAAAATATGTTGGTACGGAGCATATCCTGATTGCTTTGATTGCAGACAGCGGCAGCTATGCCAATCATTTTCTCAACGAAAGCGGTGTACAGCAGGGCGACATCATCAATTCCGTCAGAGAGCTTCTCAGTAGTGAGGAAGAAGCAGAAGCAGGCGGAGAGTTTGCCCAAAGTCGCAGTGAGAAAGGCGGTAAGGGTACAATTCTTGATAAATACGGCAGAGATTTGACCAAAGAAGCCGAAAAGGGAAATATCGACCCCGTTATCGGCAGAAAAGAGGAAATCGAAAGAGTGATACAGATTCTTTCACGCCGCACCAAAAATAATCCTTGTCTAATCGGGGAACCCGGTGTCGGTAAAACAGCGGTTGCCGAGGGTCTTGCCCTCCAGATTGTTTCGGGTGATGTTCCCGAGCCGCTGAAAAATATGCGTATTGTGGCACTTGACCTTACCGGTATGATTGCAGGAACGAAATTCAGAGGTGACTTTGAAGAGCGTATCAGCGGTGCGATCGATGAAGTGAAAAAATCGGGCAATATTATCCTGTTTATTGATGAGCTTCATACAATTATCGGTTCGGGTGCTGCGGAGGGTTCGGCAGATGCGGCAAATATTCTCAAACCTTCTCTTGCAAGGGGAGAATTCCGTGTGATTGGTGCAACCACTTTGAACGAGTACCGTAAATATATCGAAAAGGATGCTGCACTTGAAAGACGTTTTCAGCCTGTTAATGTAGGTGAGCCGAGTGAGGATGAAGCAGAGGAAATTCTGAAAGGTCTGCGTGACAAATACGAAGCACATCATAAGGTAAAGATCACCGATGAAGCTATTATTGCGGCTGTCAAGCTTTCTTCAAGGTATATCGCAGACAGATATCTGCCCGATAAGGCAATCGACCTGATCGACGAAGCCGCTTCAAGAGTAAGACTGAGAGCATATACAGCACCTGTGGATTTGCAGGAGCTTGAAAGCCGCCTCAAAGAGCTTGAACAGGAAAAGGCAGAGGCTGTAAATAATCAGGATTTTGAACGTGCCGCAAATGTGCGTGACGAGCAGAAAAAGCTTAAAGAAGAGCTTGAAAATAAAAAGCGTGAGTGGGAAGAGAAAAACCAACATAAAAACGGCGAGGTTACGGGTGAGGATATCGCCCAGATCGTATCAAGCTGGACAGGTGTTCCCGTTGTACAGCTGACAGAAGAGGAAAGCAAGAGGCTTCTCCGCCTTGAAGATATCCTCCATCAAAGAATTATCGGTCAGGGTGAGGCTGTTTCAGCGGTTGCAAGAGCCATCCGCAGAGGCAGGGTAGGTCTGAAAGACCCGAAACGCCCGGTAGGTTCGTTTATTTTCTTAGGTCCGACAGGTGTAGGTAAAACGGAACTTTGCAAGTCGCTTGCGGAAGCAATGTTTGGCGACGAAAATGCCATGATTCGTTTTGATATGTCCGAATATATGGAAAAGCATACGGTATCAAAATTGATCGGTTCACCTCCGGGTTATGTAGGCTATGATGAGGGCGGACAGCTTACCGAATGCGTAAGACGCAGACCGTATTCCGTGCTGTTGTTTGACGAGATCGAAAAAGCACACCCTGATGTGTTCAATATGCTGTTGCAGATATTGGACGAAGGCAGGCTGACGGATTCACAGGGCAGACACGTTAATTTCAGGAATACTGTTATAATCATGACTTCCAATGTTGGTGCAAGACTGATTACCGAAAAGCAGAATAGTCTTGGATTTTTCGGCGGAGAGGGAACTGCGGACAAAAACGAGGAGGAAACAAGACAGGCAGTTCTTAGCGAGCTCAAGCAGCTTTTCAAGCCTGAATTCCTCAACCGTGTTGATGATATTATCGTATTCAATAAGCTGACAGAGGACGATATTCAGAATATCGCCAAAAACCTTCTTTCGGGACTTTCTGACAGACTTAGCGAACTGGATATCAATGCCCAATTCACAGACGAAGCTGTTGCGGCAGTTGCTAAAGCAGGCTTTGATGAGCTTTATGGCGCACGACCGCTGAAAAGAGCTATTCAGACAAAAATCGAGGATGCTATTTCCGAAAAAATGCTGGAAGGTTCAGTTAAGAGCGGTGATACGGTAAGAGTTGATTACAAAGACGAAAAATTCAGTTTTGAAACATAAAAAATAACCCCATGCTTTTGGACTTCACTGCTCTAAAAGCATGGGGTATTATTATTTGGAATGGAAATACATTTTTTAATCAGATTTTTAAAATAATCATTGGTTTTAATATTTTATTCATATTATTAGTTTATAATCAATGAAGATGATAAAGTGGAAATAATGACAAGTGTTAAAGGAGGTAATTTTATGAATTTCAGAGTAGGACACGGGTATGATGTACACAGGTATACGACAGGAAGAAAATTGATTATCGGCGGTGTGGATATACCATTCGGAAAGGGGCTTGTCGGTCACAGTGATGCGGATGTCCTGGTTCATGCTATTATGGATTCGCTTATCGGAGCGGCGGCGTTAGGGGATATCGGCGTATTTTTCCCCGATAATGACGAGCGTTTTCAGGGTGCGGACAGCATAAAGCTTCTTGAATATGTTTGCGAGCTGATCAAAAAGAACGGTTATGAAATATCGAATATAGATGCAACTGTTATTGCACAGGCACCGAAACTGCGTCCGTACATAACCGGAATGCGTACAAAAATTGCTGCAGCAATGGGGGTGGATATTTCTGCTGTCAGTGTGAAGGCTACCACAGAGGAACGCTTAGGCTTTACGGGTCATTTAGAGGGCGTTTCGGCACATTGTGTTTCACTGATCTCTAAAAATTGATAGAAGCAAACTTTGAAATAGATTGGGGAGGGAATTGACGGAATGTTTTTCCTTCCCCTTTTTTCATAAAAATATAGTGCAAATATGGTGAAAAAATGATATAATATGTCTTGATAATCCAAAAATTGAAGAATGTGGTCATTCCGCATTCCGAATTAATCAGGGGGAGTGCTATGCTTAATGTATCACATCTGACAAAAAAATATCATCGGTTTGTGGCTGATGATAACCTGACGTTTATGGTGAATGACGGTGAAACAGCCGTTCTTGCAGGGCCCAACGGTGCAGGAAAATCAACGGCAATAAAATGTATTGCAGGTCTGTTGCGCTTTGAGGGAGAAATTGAGATTTGCGGATTCAAAAATAAAAGTATCGAGGCAAAGCAGATCCTGGGCTATGTGCCTGAGATCCCCGCACCGTTTGAGCTTCTGACGGTATGGGAGCATATGGAATTTATAGCCCGTGCCTATAAGCTTGAAAACTGGGAGGACAGGGCAAAGGAACTGATGCACCGACTGGAGCTTGAGGACAAAATCGATAAACTGGGCAAGGAACTTTCTAAAGGTATGCAGCAGAAAATAAGTATATGCTGTGCGCTGCTTACCGAGCCGAAAGTCGTATTGTTTGACGAGCCGCTGGTAGGCCTTGACCCTCATGCGATCAAAGAGTTGAAACTGATGCTGAATGAAATGAAAGCGAAGGGAACGACTGTTATTATTTCTACTCATATGCTTGAAAGCGTTGAGGACGTGTGGGACAGAGTGTTCATTATGATGAACGGCAGGATCGAAGCAGAACGTACACGCAAACAGGTGGAGGAAAGCGGAGAAAATCTCGAGGAACTTTTCTTTAACATTACGGAGAAAAAGTAGTGATTAGTGAATAGATTTTATTGTTCTAAAAATGCCATTTCGGCAGAAACAGTTTCATCAGACAAACTGTCATAGGAATAGAGCATAAAACCGTTTGCACCGATTTTGCGGATATAATCTATCTGGGATTTGATATTGTCGTCTTTTTCAAGCCATGTTCCCGAATCAGCATCCGTGCCTATTTTATAAAGTGCAAGGCCGATATACAGTTTGATATTCTTCTTTTCCGTCAGAGTTTTCCAGTTATCTGCCGCCGTTTGAAAGGGCAGGGTAGGGTGCGTTTCGCTGACATAGATCTGAGGGCAGATATAATCAGCATAACCGTAAAAACTGCACCATTCGGATGGGTCTGCACCGATTTTTAGGTTATTGTCAATGTTGCACTGCGGAGATATGCCGAAAATACAGTTGTCTTTTTCGCTGTGAACGGCAGAGCAGATTCCCGCAACAAGTGTATTGATGTTTTTAATGCGCCATTCCTTCTGACTGAGAGGAATTGAGGAGGTTTTGCAGTATGTGTCATATTCCGATTTGTCTGCGGAAAGATTATTTTCGGGATAAAAATAATCGTCAATCTGTATGCCGTCAATATCATAATTTCTGACGATTTCTCGTACACCGTCAATAATCAGCTTGCGAACCTCGGGATAGGCAGGGTTCAGGTAAATGCTTTTGCCGTTTTGAAAAGTATAGCGGTCATTTTTGCTGTTGTCATCGTTTTTCCATTTCATGTAAGGATTGTTTTTGGAAAGAACAGAAGGTGTATCATTTAATTTCACTCTTAACGGGTTGATCCATGCGTGAATGCTGAGATTATATTTTTTAGCGGCTTCGACAGCAATCGCAAGCGGATCATAAGTGATTTCCTTTCCTTGTGTTCCGCTGATGATATGTGAGGTCGGGAAAATTTCTGAATTATAAATCGCATCACAAAAAGGCCGCACCTGTAGAATGACAGTATTTGCGCCAATATCTGAAATATCCTTCATAATATTGTTGATTTTACTGCGAAAGGCTTTTTCGCTTCTGTCCGTCCCGCTCATGTCAAGGCTCATATACGGAACCCACACACCGAACATTTCCTTATCAGCTTCTTCTTTCTCGGTGCTTTGTTTTGAACTGCTTTCGGAAGCTGTTTTGGATGTTTCGGCTTCTGAACCGGTGGTGCTTGTTTCTGTTTTGATATTGAGCTTATCGCTTTTGCTTAGAGATAGCACCGTTACACATATCGCAAGCATCACAGCGGACAGAAGATAGAGCAAAAAGGTTTTAACATACTTTTTCATCATATCACAACCCTGATTTTATTTCTATAAAATATATCATCAGTGGAAACAGTTTATTCATTAATACACAGGAGGAATATATGGAAATAACGGATATTCTTAAAATCTTGTTGGTGCTTTATATCGTCGTTGCAAATATAGCCGCAATAGCGGTTACAATACATGACAAAAAAGCCGCAAGAAAACACCAAAGGAGAGTTCCCGAAAGAACTCTCCTGATTACTGCGGCACTGAGTGGCTGTGTTTCAATGTATATTACAATGAAGATTATTCATCACAAAACAAAGCACCCGAAATTTATGCTGGGTATTCCTGCTATTTTTGTGTTGGAAGTAATTGCGTCTGTTGCGATAGCATTGATTATTAATGGAAATGCAGGAACATAAGCCACTCACATCAGAAATGCTTTCAGATTGTCAATATGGCGTTCCTCGTTTTTAACGAATGCTTTTGCATAATCCGTAATATCATTGGAAGCGTTTTTGCAGGCACCGATATGCTTGGTAAGATCAACAATTCCCATTGTTGTACCATTGATCATCATTTCGGCGATATGATCCGAAGAAATGTCATTTAGTGTATTAAGCTGAATCGAACCCCACATAACGGCTTTTGAAAACATACTGTTTTCCTCCGGCACGATACCGCCGCTGATCAGTGTTCGTTCTGCCTGTGATTTGGCTTTTGAATAATCGTTGTACTGTTCTTGAAGCTCGTTTTTCAGCTGTGCTTCTTTTGTCTTTGGCAGCACTGTTTTCACAGCTTCCATACCTGTTTCGGACAGTTTATAGATTCCGCCCAGAAGATTTTTATCATCGTTATTCATAAAAGAAAACTCCTTTCTATGTTATGATAACAGTATTGGCGTTTTTTTTATATTTATACAATTTTATTGCTGCACTAATTTTTTGTAGGGGAGCAATATATATGAGGTGTTTGATTATGTCAGAAATTACAAAGGAACAAATTGAAAAAACTATGGCGGCACTGCGTAAGAATAATATGCAGGCGCACTATGTTGAAACAAAGGAGCAGGCAAAGGCGCTTGTCTGTTCACTGCTTGAAAAGGGTAGTACCGTGACGCACGGAGGAAGTGTTACATTAGCTCAGATCGGAATGACAGAGGTGTTGAAAAGCGGCGATTATATCTATCTTGACCGGTCTGCAGAAGGGCTGACAAGGGAGCAGGTAGAGGAAATATATAGAAAGTCTTTTTTTGCCGATACCTATCTTACAAGTGCTAATGCTATTACCGAAAACGGCGAATTGTATAACGTAGATGGTAATTCTAACCGTGTTGCTGCAATTTTGTACGGACCGAAAAGTGTGATCGTTATCGCAGGAATCAATAAAATCGTTCCCGATATCCGTGCAGCGGTTCAAAGAGTGAAAAGAACAGCCGCACCGCAAAATACGGTACGACTGAATTGTAAAACACCGTGTGCCGTAACAGGTGAGTGTATTTCCTTGAAAAAAGAAAACAGCTTTGCTTGTGACGGCTGCAAAAGCGAAGCAAGAATCTGCTGCAATTATGTTGTTACTGCCCAGCAGCGTCACAAGGACAGGATCAAAGTTATCCTTGTCGGGGAAGAACTGGGATACTAAGTAGGAGACTCGACATAATGATGAAAATGCCGGAGAAAGGAGCCACTGTTAGGAGCAAGGGATTGGCTGCGCATTACGGCAAAGGGAATTATATGTTATTTCCTGTTATGTGATAAAAAACACTATGCATTATTACAAAATAGAAAAAGAAGTATTGCATTTTTTGTTGATTGGGTATATGATAGATAAGTAATATTATTTATTATTAATAAATTTTAATAATCGGAGGAAATTCAAAATGAAAATTCTTGTAATCAATGCAGGAAGCTCTTCTATGAAATATCAGTTGATCGATATGGATGATGAAAGCACTCTTGCAAAAGGAAACTGTGAAAGAATCGGTATCGATGGTCATTTTAAGCACACAACATATGACGGAAGAAGCACGGAATATGATGTTGAAATGACAAACCACACAGAAGCGTTTATTCAGATCAAAAATGCACTGATTGATGAAAAGGTTGGTGTTATTAAGGAACTGAGCGAAGTTTCTGCAATTGGTCACAGAGTAGTGCAGGGCGGCTCAATCTTTAAGGAGTCAAAAATTGTAGACGAAAAGGTAATTGAAGATATCGAAAGCTTGATTCCGCTTGCACCGCTTCACAATGCGGCTCATGTTCAGGGTATCAGAGCTTGTTTGGATGTTTTCGGCAAGGATGTTCCCGAAGTTGTTGTATTTGATACAGCGTTCCATTCCACCATGCCGCAGACTGCTTATATGTATGCTGTTCCTTATGAATATTACGACAAATATGCTGTTCGCCGCTATGGCTTCCACGGTACATCACACAGATATGTTTCCGCTCGTTGTGCTGAACTTCTCGGCAAGGATATCAAAGACCTTAAAATTATCACCTGCCACCTCGGCAACGGTTCTTCTATCACTGCCATTGACGGCGGTAAGGTTGTAGACACGAGCATGGGTCTGACACCGCTTGACGGTATCATGATGGGTACACGCACAGGCTGTCTTGATCCTTCTGTTGTTACTTTTATTGCTGAGAAAGAAGGTCTTTCACCGTCAGAAATGGATACGCTCCTTAACAAGAAATCGGGCTTCCTTGGTATTTCGGGTATTTCCAGCGACGACAGAGATGTTTCTGCTGCAGCCGAAGCAGGCAACGAAAGAGCAAAGCTTGCAATCGATATGCTTGAGTACCAGATCCTCAAATACATAGGTTCCTATGTTGCAGTTCTTGGCGGTGTTGATGCTATTGTATTCACAGCAGGTATCGGCGAAAATCAGTACAGTCACCGTGAAACAGTATGCCATAAACTCGGTTATATCGGCGTTGAGATTGACGACGAGGTAAACAAGAAGGCAATTCGTGGTGTTGAGGGTAAAATTTCCACAGAAAACAGTAAGGTTGATGTATTTGTTATCCCCACCAATGAAGAAATTGTTATCGCAAGAGATACAGCGGCACTTGTTAATGCATAATGAACAGTAGGGGAAGTTCATACATACTTATTTAGTAATTCAGGAGGGCAGGCTTTGGCTTGCCTTCTTTTTTGTTGAAAATATACGGAAATGTGTGTATAATAGAATTAACGTATTAAAAGTGAGGTGGAAAATTGGGAATTTATTTTAATCCTCACAGTCAGGCGTTTCAAAGAAGACTGAGAAACTGAAAGTTATGAAGAAAATCTGAACCGTTTACGGAGCAGATCATCATGAAATGAAGGATTGGTATGACGGTTACAGAATAGATGGAACGGAGATATATTGTCCGAAATCTGTTGTAGGTGCTCTTGAAAACAAGAAATATATCAATTACAGGGCGAGATACACAGAAAAAATATTCATTATCTGAACAAGAATCTATTCTGATTGAAGAAACAGGAACGGAAGAAGTCAATGAACGATACTAAAAACAGAAAAATTTCCTCAGTGATATGCGAATACAATCCTTTTCATAACGGGCATGAATATATGCTAAGAAAAATGCGTGAGGGTGGTGCAACGCATATTATAGCCTGCATGAGCGGTAATTTTACCCAGCGTGGGGAAGCAGCGGTGTTTGATAAATATACAAGGGCAAAGGCGGCACTGTCGTGCGGTGCAGATTTGGTAATAGAATTGCCTGTGAGTTTTGCGTGCTCGTGGGCGGAAAGATTTGCACTCGGGGGCGTGTCGCTGATCGATTCTTTTGGCTGTGTTGATGAAATTGCTTTCGGCAGTGAATGTGGAGATATTAAATTATTAAAAACAGCGGCTTGTGCGATTAGTGATGACCGCATGAAAACGGTGCTGAAAAAATATCTTGATACGGGCATGACCTTTGCCGCCGCAAGACAAAAGTCAGTGGAAGAAATTTACGGTAAAGAACTGTCGGTGGTTCTGTCCTCGCCGAATGATATTCTGGGAATAGAATATATCAAAGCATTACAGCAAATTGGCAGTACGATAAAACCGTATACCATTATGCGCACAGGTACAGCACATGACAGCACCGAAACGAACGGAACGATAACAAGTGCCATGCATATACGTGAAATGAATACGGCAGGGGAAAATTATACCGATTATATTCCTGAAAAAGCGGCACGAATTTATTCCCAAGCGAAAAATTTACCGCCCAAACAGGGAAGAATGGCAAAGCTTGAGGCTGCAATTCTTTATAAGTTACGAATGATGAGCAAAAATGAACTTGCAGACGTTCCTGAAGTGGGAGAGGGACTTGAAAATAGAATCTATGAGGCTGTAAGAAAAAGCACAAGCTTGCATGAGTTAATATTTAATATAAAAAGCAAGCGGTATACCCATGCACGGATCAGGCGCATTATCATGTATGCTTTTTTAGGTATAGGAAAAACAAATATGCAGACCTTGCCGCAATATATCAAAATTCTCGGATTTAATGATAAAGGTCGGGAGATACTAAAATTCGCCGGAAATACCGTAAAGCTGCCTTTGGTGGTGAGATACGCCGATAGTTATCATCTGTCCGATTCTGCGAAAGCAATGTATGAGATTGAATGTCGCTGTGATGATATTTACGCTCTCAGCGGAGAAACAGCAGATATTTGCGGAAGAAACTGCACATCACCTATTATTATTTTATAAACAGTCATAATCAAAGTAGGAAGGGCATATTAAATATTATACAATTTTCTTGAATTTATGGGAATAATATGTTATTATATAAATGATTTTTGGTTTTTGGAGGAATGATTGTTTTGTCGCTTAATGTAAAGGAGATCGCATCTGAAGAGTTTGGAAACTGTGCATTGCTTACGACAGAGAATTTTGAAGTGCTTGTGACTCTCGATTACGGTCCCAGAATTGTCCGCGCACATAAAACAGACGGAGAAAATTTGATTTATAACGATGTTGATCCCGATCTTAGTATTAATCATGGACATAAAATGGGAATTACAGTGGATCGCAGTACCAACCGAATATACTGTGATAATTCGCCTGTCCGTTATACCCCCGAGGCTGACGGAGTACATTTTTTTCAGACGATAACCGAACCGGCACAGCTTGAAGTCGCAATGGACATCATTTTTTCTGATGACAAGGACAGCTTTACAGTAGAGCATAGTGTATACAATAAATCGAAGGATGAGGTAAAGGTTTCTATTTATACGGAAACGCCTTTTCGGAATGACGGCTTTGTATTTATTCCGCAGAATGTTATCAAAGATCCCGAAAGACCGAGCCGTATCCTGACTCTTTGGGAGGACTGTAAATGGTCGGACAGCCGTTTGTTTATTGGCGACGAGTTTGTTACAGTTCATGCGGAAACGGCTGACGATGGTCAGTTTGTGGATATCAACAAACTAAAACCACGGCTGAAGATCGGTGTTAATGACACAGACGGAATTGGCGGATATATCGGCGACAGCGGTATTTTTATCAAAAAATATGTTCACAACAGAGCGGCACTCTATCCTTTCTATAACTGTTCGGCGTTTGCCACGGCACATGAAGAGTTTCTGAGTATACAGACTACAAGTCCGTTTTATCTGATAGCCTCTGATGAATCTGCACGACATGAGGAAATATGGAAGTTTGCAGAAAACAATAAAACAATCGTATATAATGACGAAGCCGCAATAGAAAAAGTAATGCTAAAATAAAAAAAGTCACGGATTACAAAAATCCGTGACTTTTTATTTTAAAAATATTAAACCGAAAATGAGAAGAATGGGATATAGGGCGATACCATAACGGCAACGGTTCCGCAAATGATACCGAGAGCCGCTCCTGCAATCACATCGGTAGGATAGTGAACAAGCAGATACATTCTTGAGAAGCCCATAAGGCAGGCATAAATCAGTATAGGCACAAACATAATCGGCTGCATAAAATACATGACCATTGATACGGCAAAAGACGATGCTGTATGTCCCGAGGGGAAAGAATAATGTGCAGGGTGTTTTATCAGAAGATCCTTTCCGAAATCCCTGTTGCAGGGGCGAACTCGTCCGACAATATGCTTGATCGTGATTTCTCCCGTAAGACCGCTGATCAGCATGGCAAGGATTATCGTAAATCCGGTCACTCTGTATCGGTTAATCAGAATCAGGGGAATCGCCAGAGCAAACCATATGTAACCGTTGTTTCCGGTTTTTGTAACCATTACCATCAATTTGTTTAGCACAGGTGTATGTTTGTTGCAAAGCTTTGTCAGAATCTTGTTATCCCAGGCTACAATACGGCTAAGCATAGGCTTCTCCTTTCAAAAGATTATATATTACATTATAACATAAATCCATGTCTTATTCAAGCGGCAAAGAAACAATTTATTCGGATGTTTCTTCTGAGTTGTCCACGGAAGGCATATCGTCATAATTTGGATATTTTCGTTTTTTACGGCTGATCGCAAGAGATGTGGTTGATATGATCAGTAAAGAAGCGATGAAGATCAGTCCGAAATAGGAATGATCAATATCCTGATCCGGCAATATATCTTTCTGTGCGTTTTCATCAGTATCTGAATTTTCAGAAATTGTTGCTCCGACGGATACATCATCAATGAGGGATGTATCCTTATCTTCAATCGTTTTATGTGTTTTGCCGGTATAGGTGACTTGAAGATTACGGGAAATTTGCGGCTCCGAAAGACTTGGTATTACGAGGTCGTATTTAAAATCGGTTCGGTAATCTTCAGGCAGGCTGACAAGGCTAATGGCGTAAACATCAGGCAGAACATTTTTAAATTCTACAACACCCTTTTCATCGCTGATGACTTTTTTTCCGTTCAATTCAAAAACAGCATCACTGACAGGATCATTATTCTGATCTGTAACAGTATAGGTGACGGTTCCCATTACGGTGGTGTCAACCTCTAACGGCACAGATAAATTGAAGGCATTGTCGGCGGCACGAATGAACATTTTCGTGGAAAGAGGTTGTTCGATCTCATTTTCCTCGGCATAATAAGCAAGTTTTTTTAACTGCATATACAATTCGGTAATATCGTAAGTAAATACGGATTTGGTTTCGTTCATGACATAATCCGCCAGTACATAGGAATCGCTGTCGATATAGCCGTCGTTTGCAAGATCTTCCAGTCTGTCCGCATAAGTATGTTTGTCTCCCGATTTGGAAGCAGTGTATAGAATAAATCCTTGAATGCCGTTTTCGTCCTCGGAGGTAACATCAAGATATACTTTGTTGTTTGTGCAGTAAATTTTTGCGGAAGGCTTGTCGGGAGCGGTATTGTCTACCGTAAAGTTGAGAGACATTGACTGAGATTCGGAAATACTGCCATCATAGCCGATTGTGCCTGCCGATACGGTATACTTGTATTTTCCTTCGTCAAGATCGGAAAACAGATTTTTCAGCCCGTCCGTATTAAAAGAAGTCAAAAGACTTGTATAAGGCTCATGTGTGCCGCCGGCAAATGACGAAACAGTACCTATATTCTGTGAATAAATGGTATTTCCGACCTGATCCTCAATGCTGATATTATAATTCGCAGCATCACGCAACAGATAAAAATTCGGCAGAATAAAAGAAACACCTGCTTCGGAAACATCATAGGCATTCTTTATCGTATCTGTTCCGATCGTAATGGTATTTTTCGAGATCCGACCCGTCATTGCATTTTTTCCGAGCGTTAGTGAAAGACAGGAATTGCCGAGAGAGGAAGTCGCAAACAGAGCGGAGTGCCCTATGGCAGGTTCGGTGCCGAGGTCATAGACAGAACAGTCGAATAGTTCTGCATCAGCCCAGCTTCCGCAGTAGCCCATAAACGGAACGGATAGCAGTGAGCTATTGTCGGCAGGGGACAGAAAAACAAATCCGTCTGTGTAGAATCCATTTTTCGCCATATTCATATAATTCAGAACAAGTTCCGGGGAGAGTGTGATCTCAACCTCTAATTCGACTTTTTCACCGGCAGGAAGGGTAAAGTTTTTTATCTCCTTACCGTCAATTTTATAAATTACCGATGATTTCGAGGTGATATTCTCGGGGCTAAGCGTATTGTAAATGACGCCGTCATGTTTTTCAAGCTTGTCTGTCTGAACGAAGGAACCCGGAGTGTAGACGACATCTTTGTCCGTAAGACTGTGAACGGTCAGGTGAAAATCAAAAGAGCCGTTTTCGTTGTCGCCCATGCTGACACTGCCGAGGTCATTTTCATCGGTAATGTAGGCTTCTGCCTTTATTGCGGCAGCGATATCAAGACAGCCGGCTCCCTGAAGTCTGGGGGTATAATAGGCATTGCTATTATATTTTGCCGGAACAGCGGTATTCATCATCAAAGCAGCTATAGCGGTATTTTTAGATGTTATTGGAATATCGGTTCGACTGCTGAAATATTCAGATAAAATACCTGCTGTACCTGCAATGAGAGCCGATGAAGAAGATGTGCCGCTTTTGGCGGAATAGCCTTCCGAGGAAGCGGAAAAAATTTCTGTACCGGGTGCTGTAATATCGGGTTTGAGTTTAAGGTCATAGGTTACGCCATAAGAAGTGAAGGCAGAGGGGTTGCCTGCATTTTTGCTATCAAAAACAGAATAACCTTTTGGTTCTATTTTCCCTTCGGTATGATTTTGGAAATATTCCCTGTATTCGTCGGAAATGACCACAGCAGGGATATCTCTTTCTTCTGTGGAGAAATTGAGATATAAAGGTTCATCGCTTAATACGATAATTCCTTTTGCATCATAGCTGTTGGCTTCAATAACCTTTTCATTAAATGATGTTTCGCCCCTGTTCATGATGACGATTTTGTCTTTTACAGAAATATCAAAATAATCTTCGGGCTGTCCTGTTCCATCAATATAGATATAATCATTTTCCTCACCGAGGTCTGCAAACAGAGGATATTCTGAATCGTCGGATACTGTCATATCCTTGTATGGGATTTCTTTACCATCGGAGGTGATAAAATACCTGCTTAATACCTGTCCGGCATCCGTTGACCCTGCTGCCGTGACAAAGGGGAGAGAGGCAGGATAGGAAATTGTACCGTAGTCGGTATATTCGGCATTGACACCATATTCTCCCAGAATAGAAACATTTTCAGAGTTGTTGCCTGCTGCTGAAACAATATAAGTTCCTGTTTGTGAAAGTGCATTAAATGCCGTTGTGAGAATTTCAGCAGTACTGCATATTCTTGGAACACCAAGACTGATATTGAGAATATCGGGAGAAAGTTTTGCGGTATCGTCGAGAGCAGCCAGAAGTGCATCGTCTTTTGCAGATTTATTTTCGTCAGAACAAACCTTCATCAGAATCAGCTGTGAATCATAGGCTTCGCCCCGAAACAGTTCTTTGTCATCTTTTCCGTTGTTACCGGCAATCAAAGCGGCATTATGTGTACCGTGAGAGGAACCTGCATAAAGCGGGTCGTCATCATTGTCGGCATAGTCATAGGCATAGATGATTTTGTTGTTTTTTACTACAGAGGAATTGGACGATATATTGAACGGTGCAGACGAGATCAGTTTTGAGATATCATCACCTGTGTATTTCAGATCGTCAGGCGAAACAGAAAAAACCTCATGACCGCAGTCAAAGCTGTCATCAATCACAGCAATAACATTGCCGCTGCCTGAAAGTTCCTCTTCGTAAGCGGCGGAAATATTGATCATTTCGTTTGTCAGTGCGGTTTTATCTGTCAGGTCAAGTTCTTCTTTGTCAAAAACTTCAATATTGTCGCTGTTTTCCGCTTGATCATTTTTCTCATTACTGATTTTCTGTGTTTTTTCAGAACTGTCAGATGTTTCTGAAGTTTCAGTTTTATCTGTGCTTTCGGAAAAATCGTCTTCTTCGATTTCATTTTCTGAAATGGTGATGTTTTGACTTGATGCAAGGGTCACAGAGGTAACACCGCTGACATTCCTGAGTTTTTCAAGCGAACTGTAAGGCGCAGTGACACTGAATCCGTTAATAACAGTATTATATGTATAACAACTGTCAAAATCAGCTTCCGGAATCAATTTCAGGATACTTGCCTTAACAACAGCCTGATTTTTTTTAATAGTATCAACATAGGACCGTCCATCGTTGGATTTTAAAAGATCAGTGACATTACTGTATTTATTGCCTGATTTGAGAACGGTATCCACTAAGGAATCCCCGTTTACGGTAATGATAAAAGTTACTGTTTCGTCGTTTTTGGGGGTATTATCTTCTGTAGGTTTTGTTTTGTTGTCATTTTCATTGGTGATCCTTGCGGAGGATCTTCCTATAGCATCGGGATCATCCTGATCAGGAGATGATTCGGAATTAATGATTGGCAGTGCAAAAACCGAAATGGTAAGTGTTGCTGCTAATATTGCGGAATATATCCCTTTTTTCATTCTATATTCACCTCAATACAGAGATTAATAATATTATATCTTATCATAATATTATCTCATATTTCAGCGTATATTTCAAGTAGCAGAGTTTGCCATAATAATTTTTTTTTTCAAAATCAAGCATATAAGTAATGTAGGATTCAGGGGTCAGGGGTCAGGTTCGGAATGATAAACTTATCTATAATACTAACTCCACACCCGGAATTTTAACTGAAAAAACGAGGTGCGGTATGATAATAAGCAAAAAGATGATATGGAATATGCTCAGAAACTTTATTTATGGAACAGTAATTGGTGCATCGATGTTGATTCCGGGGGTAAGCGGCGGAACAACAGCGATTATTCTCGGAATTTACGACAGATTGATCACAGCGGTAAGTGATATTTTTCATAAACCGAAAAAAAGTATTACCTTGCTGTTACCTGTTGCTTGCGGCGGTGCTGTGGGAGCGGCACTTTTTTCGGGAGCAGTATTAATTTTGATAGAAAGCTTTTATTCGCAGTCGATGTTCTTTTTTATCGGAGCGATCCTTGGTTGTATACCGTTTCTTGTAAAAAAATCCGGTATAACGCTTTCAACACTTTATCATGCTGTTTTTGCCTTGATCGGAACGATTTTGGTAATCACTCTCCGATTTCTGCCCGAAAGTGCCAAAACAGAAAGCGGCGGAATGATGCTGATTGTATGCGGATTTATTATTGCTGTTGCTATGGTACTGCCCGGAATCAGTACTTCTCATATATTGCTTGTACTGGGAATGTATGAGACAGTCTGGGGTGGTTTGCATAATATGGATATCTGTTTTCTTGCACTTCTGGGGTTGGGAGGTGTGGCAGGTACGTTACTAACCGCAAAAGCCGCAGACAAGGCAATGCAGAAATTTCCGTGCCAGACCTATATGATGATTATTGGTTTTGTGATGACCTCCGTATACGATATTTATCCGCAGAATATAGAGGTTTCACAGCTTCCGTTGAATATTTTGCTTTGTGCGGCAGGTTTTCTGATAGTTCTGTTTGTGTCCTCATTCGCTGCAAAAAGGGATTTGGAAAACAGTCTGTTAGTATAAATAAAAAGAAATCGCAATTCGCTGTACTATATTATTGTATGGGTTGTGACGCTTTTTTTATATTCTGTGTATTCTTATTAAAGAAGTGGGAGTTCTGTTTATTTATCTGACAACAAGAAAAGCCATGCTCAAAAGATTGGCATGGCTTGAAAATTACATGAATTCTGTTGAATCCGTATGACTTTATCTGTTTTCTCTGTCAAAATGAGTTAAGTCTTTGATGACCTCTCCCGCAATGATTAGTCCGACAACGGAGGGGACAAAGGCAGTCGAGCCGGGGATATCCCTTCGCTCTGTGCATTTTCTTGCCGTTCCGGGAGGACAGATACAATGTTGACGGCAGCTGATCGCCATATCTTCCACGGGACGGATCGGTTTTTCTTTGGAATAGACGACTTTCAGTTTTTTAATGCCTCGTTTTCTGCACTCGGAGCGCATGACCCTTGCAAGAGGACATACAGAAGTCTGGTAAATATCCGCAACTTCAAAAGCAGCAGCATCCACTTTGTTGCCTGCACCCATGGAACAGATGATCGGTGTTCCTGCAGCTCTTGCGTTCATTACGAGTTCTAACTTTCCTGTTACGGTGTCGATCGCATCGACAACATAATCGTATTCGGAAAAATCAAAAAGATCTTTTGTGTCAGGCATATAAAAAGTTTTGTAGGTTTTTACATTGCAGTTTGGATTGATTTCGTGCACTCTTTCCTCGGCAACATCGACCTTGTATTTTCCAACAGTTTTTCTTGTGGCGAGAATTTGACGGTTGATATTAGTCAGACAAACCTTATCGTCATCGATAAGGTCAAGACTTCCCACTCCCGAACGTGCCAGAGCTTCAACGGTATAACCGCCGACGCCGCCGATTCCAAAAACGGCAACTCTGGCATTTTCAAGGACATCCATTGCATCTTTGCCGAAAACTAATTCTGTTCTTGAAAATTGATTCAGCATAGTTCCTCCTGTCAAAGTCCTACCGCATTGAAGGCATTTTTCAAATCGTTAATGAGATCTTCGCTATCTTCCAGACCGACACTCAGGCGGAAAAATCCGTTGTGGAATTCCTCGGGATACAAATACTGACGTTCATCGTCTTCGCCGAGGAATACGATCAGTGTGCCGTCATGGCCGAGAGAAACGGCGGAGGTAATGATCTTGAGATTGCTGACAAATTTGTTGTAAGTATCATGATCTGCTTTCAGACCGAAAGACAGAACACCGCCGAAGCCGTTTTTCATCTGTGATTTTGCAATTTCGTGACCCTTGTTGCTTTCAAGACCCGGGTATGCCACAAAGCTTACGCCGGGCTGAGCCTCCAGCCACTGAGCAATTTTTAACGTATTTTCATTGTGCTGTTTCATACGCAGAGGAAGTGTCACACTGCCACGCATGATGAGCCATGCATTAAACGGGCTGATCGTTGCGCCTAAATTCACCTGTGCCTGTGCACGGATGATATCAAGATATTCTTTCTTTCCGATAATTGCGCCGCCCATTGCATCACCGTGTCCGTTGATATATTTAGTCAGACTTTCAATAGAAAAATCTGCGCCAAGTTCGATAGGACGCTGATTGAACGGAGAAGCGAAAGTATTATCTACCGAAAGTAATGCGCCGTTTTCATGGGCGATTTCGGCAATCTTGCGGATATCGGAAATTTCAAGAGTAGGGTTACCCGGTGTTTCGATATGTATGAGTTTGGTATTGGGGCGTATCGCCGCACGAACCGCATCCGGATCGGTAGTGTTGACAATTGTTGTTTCAACCTTAAATTTGTTGTTGAAAAGTTCGTTGAGCAGTCTGTAGACCGCAATATAGGTTACGCTTGAAAATACCACATGATCGCCGCTTTCGAGAAGCGAAAAGAAAAGTCCCGATAAAGCCGCAACGCCGCTGCCGAGAACAACACAGTCCTCGCCGCCTTCAAGAGAAGCAAGTTTTTCCTGAAGATATTTCTGATTGGCGCCACCGTTTCTTGTGTAGACATTGCCTTCTGCGGTTGACCAGTTTACGGTTGAAGGGTCGTAGGGGAGAACATAGCTGTTCGCCATTGTGATCGGGCGTTGAATTGCACCTGTTGCAGGGTCGGGAGAATTTCCGGCATGCACAGATCGGGTCTGAAATCCGAGTTCCTTTTCAAATTCTTTTTCTGACATAATACCACTCCTAAATCTATTAAACCTATTTAATTACTGTGATTATTATATAGTGTTTTTTCTTTATTGTCAAGAAATTGTCACCGGCGCAGTGCCTGCGCTCTCAATTACGCTACAACATTATATGAACTGTTTAGTTTAATGCCGCTCCATAAAGTCCCGAAATTATTTTACATTAACGAACCGGCGCAGTGCCTGCGCTCTCAATTA
>ONGS01000113.1 GCA_900317395.1 uncultured Eubacteriales bacterium
TGTTTCCGTATATGGTGCTGTCATCTTTTGTCATGCGTTCAGGTGCTGTCGAAATTATCAAGGGAAGGCTGACAAAAATTATATTTGGTCTTCCGGGGTGCTGCAGCGCTGCTGTTTTGTTGAGTTTTGTCGGCGGCTTTCCTGTAGGAGCAAAATGTATTCAGCTGTTATATCAGGAGCAGAAAATAACAGCAGCTCAGGCACAAAGAATGTTGTGTTTTTGTGTATGCTCAGGCCCTGCTTTTTTGATCACGGCAATTGGTGCCGTTATGCTTGACAATATTGCAGTCGGGATCATACTGTATATTTCACAGCTTGCCTCCTGTATGATTATCGGAATTGCAGTCGGAATTGTTGCAAGAGTAAAAAAGAGCAACGAAAATACGAATATGGTGAAAAATAAAAAATTGAATCCCGAACAGAATAAGAGTATTGTTTCCTCTGTGATCGAAGCATCGCTGGACGGGGCGAATTCAATTATCGGTATGACGGCACTGGTGCTGATATTTTCTCTTGTTGTCAGTGTGCTTCAAGAGTCGGGGGCAGTCGGATGGCTTTGTGCTGTTTTTGAAAAAATCGGTATCAGCGGCAGAATAACATCTACAGTGATTCCGATTATTTTAGAAGTGACGGGAGCTTGCAGTAATATCAAGGAAGCAGCCTTGCCTGTTTATTTCTATTCTTTGGCAGTAGGGTTCGGCGGATTATGCGTTCATTTTCAGATTTTCGATATCATTCGTCATATTCCAATCAAAAGAAGCATATATTTATTATTCAGAGTGATCAATGCTGTTTTGTCAACACTGATAACATATATTATATGTCTGTTTTATATACCCAATAAAGATGTTTTTTCAGTTTTGGGCGGCAAAGAAGCGGATGTATCGTCAGTGTCCTTTGCAGGGAGTATTGCTCTGGTGGTGATGTCGGTAGTGTTTGTATTGTCGTTTCACAGAAAAAACTATTACCGCAAATTTGGTCATTTTTCGGGTATATTGCGGTAACTGATACAAGGAGGATCATTATGTGTGGTATTGCAGGATGGTATGACAAAAATCTGAATCTAAAAGATGCGGATCGGGTACTGAATGTAATGTCGGCAACGCTTGTATGCAGAGGTCCTGACGATGGCGGTATTTATAGCGAGGAGCATATCGCATTGATTCACCGACGGCTTGCCGTGATCGATGTGGAAAACGGCAGACAGCCCATGACAAAAACGGTAGGGAACAGAGTTTGCACAATTGTTTATAACGGAGAGCTTTATAACACTGCCGAGCTGAGAAATGAGTTGATATCTTTCGGCTATTCCTTTTCCACGCTGAGTGATACAGAAGTTTTGCTTACTGCTTATATGCATTGGGGGGAGGACTGTGTCAACAGGCTGAACGGTATTTTTGCCTTTGCTGTGTGGGACAAAAGGAGCAGAACATTATTCATGGCTCGTGACAGGATCGGTGTCAAACCGTTCTTCTTTTACCGTTATGACAGCGGTCTGATTTTTGCTTCTGAGGTAAAGACTTTGCTGAAAAATCCGTTTGTTTCTCCGCAGGTTGATGAGCAGGGGCTTTCTGAGCTGTTTCTGATCGGTCCGGGCAGAACCTTGGGCCAGGGCATTTATAAAGGTGTAGAAGAGCTTCTCCCCGGAGAATATGCCGTATTCAACGAAGACAGATTGGTACGCAGTAGATATTTTACACTTACAGCGCATGAGCATACTTCCGATACGAAAAAAAGTATCAAAGAAGTGCGTGAATTATTAATTGACTCAATCGAACGTCAGTTAGTGTCAGATGTGCCGCTTTGCTGTTTTCTGTCGGGAGGACTTGATTCAAGCATTATTTCCTATACGGCGGCAAATTACAACAAACACAATCATCTGCCACCAATCGATACCTATTCGATCGATTACACCGATAATGACAAATATTTCCAAAAAAGTCTTTTTCAGCCGACCCCAGACAGTGAATTTATCGGAATCATGGTGGATGCAATAGGTTCAGCACACCACAGCGTTACGATTGATAATTACGATCTTTTTAAAGCCTTGACTGCGGCGGTAGATGCAAGAGATTTTCCGGGAATGGTGGATGTTGATTCGTCGCTTTTGCTGTTTTGCGGAAAAATCAAGGAAGATTTTACAGTCGGGTTGTCTGGAGAGTGTGCCGACGAGTTGTTCGGGGGTTATCCGTGGTATCACAATAAAGATATTTTGTTTGACGATAATTTCCCCTGGTCCCGTTCGCTTGATATACGCCGTTCCATTTTGAAAGACGGTTTTCTTCCGAAAGGCGAAGAATATGTTCGCCAGCGTTATCTTGATACCTGCAAAAACACGGAAAAATTGCCCTCAGACAGCAAGCTTGAAGCGAGAATGAGGGAAATGTTTTCCTTAAATTTTCACTGGTTCATGCAGACGTTACTTGAAGAAAAGGACAAAAAAGAAAATACATTGCCCGATAGTTGTTTTTGTGGTAGAATTGACTGGTAAGGAGAGATGATACTATGATCAAGGTGTTTTATGGTTCTGAATTTTGAACAACAGCTTCAGGAGAGGATAGAGAGGGTTGAAAAATATGGATGTACAGTATCCTAAATAAATATTTTTTCGCCGCTTTGAATAGTAATAGTAGTGCAGGTACCGCAGAAAGCGAGGGGCTGTTATGTATTCGGAAAAGAGCGGTCAAAAATATATGGTGACCGAAAAAATATATAACGGTATCAAAGTGAGTGAATTCAAACCAATTCTGACGGAGGAAGAAGAGAAGGAGCATAATGAAACAATTACAGAAATATGTGTAAGAATCTTACTGGAATATCAACGCATTTAATTGAAAAAACAGAATGAATTATCCATTTTATATTGCATTTTATGATAATTTATGGTATGATTGTATAAAGTTGTTGAGAATTGTATGCTTTGTGAAAACGAAAAATGAATTTAGGAGCTGATACAAGTGAAATGGAATGAATTTCTGAAAAGGGCAGGTGTGATGAGCCTTGCGGCTGTTGTGGCAGCGTCCGCAGTCAGTCTGCCGGCATTCGCCGCTGAAAGGTCAAACCCTGAGTATATTGATAAGTATGTTTCTGACGGTAATAAGACTTTTATCAAAGACAATCTTGAAGCAATTAAAGCAGTTGCAGAGGGACTTTTTGCGCATCAGACGGAGATTAATATTTCACAGTATAATATAA
>ONGS01000061.1 GCA_900317395.1 uncultured Eubacteriales bacterium
AAAACGGTCTGTCACACATGAAGTGTGGCAGACCGTTTTACTTAATATTGAAAATTTGGAGGTCGAAATAATCACTGATAATCAACGACATCTACCCAGCTCTTGAGGAAATCTTCTTCTCCGGGAATCCTCTTGACAAGCTGTGCTGCTGCAACGATCGGCAGCCACTGCTGAACATACTGTTTAGCAGTATCGCTCTTTTTGCAGAATAGCTCAAGGTACTGATCGGCAAGCTTTTTATCTTTTAGAGCAAAGAGAAGATAAGTTCTTGCTGCATCTGCGGAAGCATTGCCCTGTGTTGCGTGTGACCAGTCCAGAATATGAGGATTACCCTCATTGTCGATGATGATATTGGATGGATTGAAATCACCGTGGCAAAGCTTGTTGTGCTTCGGCATACCGTCAAGACGTGTGTGAAGTTCATATCTGATTGTTGCATCAATTTCTCCGCTGAGGGAAGAAATCTTTCTGTTCATCTTATCTTTGAGCTTATTCAGCAACGGTGCTTTTTTGCTCTGAACTTCAAGTTGAAGATCAACAAAGTCATTCAGATATTTTTCGAGATTGTCCGGATCTTCTTCCATGATCTGTTCGAGTGTCTTACCCTCAACATACTCCATTGCAATTGTCCACTTGCCGTTGATAACGGAAACAGACTTTAGAGCAGGAATGGGAAGTCCTGTTTCTTCAACTCTTGACTGATTCAGTGCCTCATTAAGAATATCCGATTTCGGGAATTTTTCGGAAAACTCCTTGATTGCACTATCGCCGTCTCTGTAGATAACCTTTTCTTTTCTTGTAGCAATAACATCCATGACTTGTGCTCCTTTCGTTACTATATTATTGTCGGCCGCATAAGTTTATGATAAACAGAGCAGACAATATTGAATTTTTATAGGTTTAATACAAGTCGTTTAACTTGCTTTTATTATACTACTATTTTTTCATAAAGTATAGATTAAAATTGCAATAATTTTTGTGCGATTTTTTAGTGAAATAGACAAATTGTCTAAATTTTAACGAATATTCATTAGATTTTAGTTAATTATAATGATATTTTTTTGTCAAATATTGTTATTTATTTAACAGAAAAAAGAATGATTTTTATGTTGTCATTTCATTTTGGGACTTTTTATTTCGCAATATTTACCAAATATCCACAAAAATGAAATTTTTTGCAAATTATATTTCAAAACCGGGTTCAGAGATATTAACATCTCCGTCCCGGTTTTTGTAATTCATACGATTTGTATTTCTCAAGACCATCTATTGTTGAGGATAGAAATAATATCATACTCCTTGCAGCAAAATTGACAAAACCAGACCGATAACAAACAGCCCTGCCCATACTCCTGTTGCAATAAAACTGCTTTTGTCAAAATCTTTTTCGATAATAAACCACTTCACGCCGTTTACCACCATTCCGATAAAAAACATTACTGTAAACATGATAGCACAATTATCAAACCCCATTTTTAACACCCTTTCCTTTTAACGATCTCGCCGATACAATAGTCATTATCAGCCGAAATGATTTTTACTTCAACAACCGTATTGATATAGCTTTCGTCCGCTTCAACGTAAATCAGTGTATAATTTGGCGTGTAGCCTTCGTATTTACCGTTTTTGTTTCTCGTTTCAATCAGCACCATTTCTGTTCGCCCAACCTGAGAACCAAGAAATTTCTTTCTTGCTCTGCCTGCCGCTTCTGCCATGAGTGCGGCTCTTTTTTTCTTGACATCGTTTGAAAGCTGGTTCGGCGCTCTGTCCGCCGCTGTTCCGGGTCTGCGTGAATACGGAAAAATATGTACCTTTGCAAAACCAATTCGTTCCACAAATTCCATTGATTTTTGAAATTCCTCGTCTGTTTCTCCTGCGAAGCCGACCATAATATCTGTGGTGATTGCAGCGTTTTCAAAAACACTGCGAATATCATTGACGATTTTTTCATATTCGGCTGTTGTGTAATGGCGGTTCATCCGCTTTAATGTTTCGTCACAGCCGCTTTGCAGTGATAAATGAAACTGTGGACAGAAATTATCATGCTCTGCAAAAATTTTCAGCGTTTCAAGATCCATGGATTCAGGTTCAAGAGAACCAAGTCGGATACGGACATCTGCCGCTTCACAGGCCGCTTTTACCGCATCGGAAAAACAATGACCGTTATCGCTTCCGTAGCAGGAAAGATTAATGCCCACCAGAACGACTTCCTTATAGCCGTTTTTTGCAAAGCCTTCCACTTCTTTTCTGATATATTCAACAGAAGACGAACGCACCCTTCCTCTTGCATATGGTATAATGCAGTAGGAGCAGAAACGGTTGCAGCCGTCCTCGATTTTGAGAAATGCCCTTGTTCTCTCTGAAAAATCATCTACAATCAGATTTTCATAATCATCATGTTTCTGATACTGTTCAACATAGGTCATTTTTGTTTTTTGCGAAAAGTATTCTTCTAATACAGGAATAATATCCGAGCGCCGTTTATTTCCGAGAAGGATATCGACTTCATCAAGTTTTCCGCTGTCCTTTACGGTTTGCGCCATGCAGCCTGTGAGAACAATCACCGTGTCGGGCATTTCCCGACGAATACGGCGCAGGAGTTTCATTGCTTTCTGTTCGCTGGCCGCTGTTACGGCGCAGGAATTAATCACGGTAATATCGGCGTTTTCGTGTTCCTGTGCCGTTTCATAACCATGTTCGGAAAGCTGTCTGATCATAGCCTGCGATTCAAACTGATTTACCTTGCAGCCCAAGGTAAAAAACTTCACTTTCATAATATTTCTTCCTCTCAAATTATATCCAAAAAGTATATGACAATCATAAAAATAATCATGAATTCAACTGAAAAATCAAATTTACGACAAAAATCAAAATATATTTGTTGACCTTAACAAAAAATACTGTTAAAATGATAACAGTTAATGACTGTTACGGACATCTTGCCCGAAAGCTATTAAAACGGAGGCTGTAATTATGTATAAAACAGATGTTTTTTTCAAGAATTTGACAAGTGTTAAGGATTTTGTGAATGCGGTATCTAAATATGATACCTTGGAGATCAATCTTGTCTCGGATATTTATACCATGAATGCTCATTCGCTGATCGGAATTATCAGTCTTGATATTTCCAAACCCATCACACTGGAAGTACCGAGCGACGATATCCCCGAAAGTTTCTATGAGGATATCAAGCCCTATCTGTATCAGAACTGATCATTACATATTGTTTCGCTGCTTTGACTAAGGCAGCGGATTTTTTTTGGTGTTTTGCCATAAACTCACAACTGGAGAAAATGGATACGCAAATTGGCAGCGTTAACATTCCGGCGGTTGATTTCAGGTAAGTTTTTCTGAGAGTTCTTCCCATTCGGTATACATGATTTCAAGAGCGTTTTCGGCAAGAGAGATTTTTTCTGTGATTTTCAGCACCTTTTCATAATCGCCGGCTGTTTCCGGGTCATTTAGTGAAGAATTCAGGGAGGACATTTCTTCTTCCTTTTCGGCAATTTCTTTTTCGAGTTTATTGAGCCGTGCTTTGTCTTTTCTTCTTTGTGCATCAAGTTCTTTTTTGCGCTTGAAATCACTTTGTTTTTCCTGGTAGGGTTCGCTGTTTTTTGCTGAAATTGGTTTTCTGAAAGGTTCTGCTTTTTTCAGAAAATTCTCATAACTGCCCTCAAATACTTGTATACCGTTCGGGGTTAGATAGAAAATCTTATCCGCCAGTGCGTTAATCAGATATCTGTCGTGAGAAACGATCAGAAGCGTACCCTCATATTCTCCGAGAGCATCCTGCAAAGCTGCACAGGAATTAATGTCAAGATGGTTAGTAGGCTCGTCAAGCAGAAGGAAATTTGCACCTGCCAGCATCAGCTCTGTAAGAAGCACTCTTGCTCTTTCGCCTCCGCTGAGATCGGAAAGATTTTTGAATACATCATCATTCTTAAAAAGAAATCTTGCCAGTGTGCTTCTTATTTCTGTGTTGGTCATGGCGGGAAAACGGTCGGAAAGTTCGTCAAAAACGGTTTTTTCACTGTCCATTCCTGTCTGTATCTGATCGTAATAGCCTGTTTTCACACCCTCACCGAAGCGAATTCTGCCCGAATTTGCTTTATATTTACCGAGAATTGTTTTCAGCAAGGAGGTCTTTCCGCAACCGTTCGGTCCGAGAATAAAAATTCTTTCCCCTCGGTGTATTTCCATATCCACATTTTCAAACAAAGGCTTTGTGCCAAAACTTAACGAAACACCGTCAAGCTCCAGAACATCCTCGCCGCTCTGATTTTTGATACCGAGGTCAAAACGTATGGAAGAGGGGGCTTTTTCGGGTTTTTCAAGATTTTTTTCAAGCCTTTCGATCACTTTCATTTTGCTTTCGGCGGTTTTAATATTTTTTTCCCTGTTCCAACGTCTTTGCTGCTCAACGATTCCTTCGAGCCGGTTGATTTCTTTCATTGTATTATTATAGACACGCTGCATACTCAGAAGATGCTCCTGCTTCTGAGGAAGATAGGTCGTATAATTTCCATTGTAACGTGTCATTTTTCTGTTTTCAATTTCAAAAGTTTTGTTGGTAGTCTGATCAAGAAAATATCTGTCATGAGAAATAACGATAAAGGAACATTTCGATTCAATCAGATAATTTTCAAGCCATTCCACACTGTCGGTATCAAGGTGGTTGGTAGGTTCGTCAAGCAGCAGCAGATCTGCACCGCATAAAAGCAGTTTTGCAAGTTGGAGCTTGGCTCTTTGCCCTCCGCTCAAAGAACTAATCGGCAACTGCATATGTTCATCATCAAAGCCGAGACCTAAAAGTGCAGACCTTGCCCTGCTGCGGCAGGTAAGACCGCCACGTCTTGTGAACTCATCATGAAGGTATGCCTGTCTTTCAACCATTTCATCGATTTCGTCATGAACGGAGCCTATCAGAGAATTCAGTCCTTCCAGTTCTTTTTCCATTTCGATTAAATCGGAAAATACCGTCATTACTTCATCATAAGCGGAAAAATCGAGATTTCTGCAAACGTGCTGTTCCATATATCCTACTGTTGTATTTTTGTTAATAATAACGATACCGTCTGTCGGAGAATACTCTCCTGTCAGAATTTTAAAGAGCGTGGATTTTCCGCAGCCATTCACACCGATCAGGCCTACTCGGTCTCCTTGCTGTAATTCAAAATTCATATGATCGAACAGAAGCTGTTCCCCGAATTCCATCGATAAATTGCTAACTGTAATAAGCGCCATTCTTTTCACCTTTACACATTCAGAATCAATGTATCTATCATAACATTAATCAGCAAATTTTGCAAGAACCGCCGGTGAGCCTATGGTCGCTACTTTTTTATAAAGTCAAGTTCATTGACGTGCCGTTGGTTTTGTACTTAAGGCGCGACATTAAACTGACCTACATAAACAAACTTGAACGCGAATTGACAGCGGAGACACACCGCCCGCCGGTCCAAATTTGCGTAGCCGCTCCATAAAGTCCCGAAATTTTTTACACCATCGCTAAATCAGAAAACGGAAATAGAAATAATTTTCATCAGACACTTTTTACAGTTGACGGCATATTATAAACTAAAGGCAGTTACAGTTGAGATAGAATAATACGGTAAATAATTACAGATAACAACGTGACTGCCCCTTGTAAAAAAATATTTGAAGTTCAAGCATCGGAAAGGATGTAATTTTGTAATTATTTGCCTTGAAGGAATAAGCTTTTTATGGCTGTAATTGATAATGGAGCTGGATAATATGATTTGTAATTATGATGGATGCGGCTGTGAAAGACAGGGCAGACACGAAAGAAAAGGCTGTTCTTCGTGCATGAGAGGAATTGGGGTTCTTGTAGGAATTATCGGTGGTATTATTTTTGCTGTTACTGCAGTACTTCTGTTTATTAATTCCTTCCTTGTTTCGGTAGGTTTTGCTGTCTGGGCAGCGCTGATTACTGCACTTGTGTACTTGTTTATAGTGCTTGCGGTATCTCTTGCAAACGAAAGCGGCAGAGATTGTGTACGCGACAATCTCGGAAGTCTGATTTTCGGCATATTTGGTACTATTTTTACCGGTTTTTTAGGCATTGCCGCAATTCTTGCAGTAGGGGAGATATTTTCAACCATAATTGTAGCATTGATTGCGTTTTTCTTTGCCTATATGATTATCAGCGTGTTGTTTTTGATAAAATGTATCGTTGATTAAAACAGAATTTTTACCAATTATCAGGGGTGTTCGGACTTCGGTCTGAACACCCCCGTTTTTTGATTTAAGGCAATATTGCCAAGAGGTTGTGCGGTGTTGCCTTAAAAATTGGAGCAGAAGAAGTTACCTTTGTGATAAAGCCTGAAGGGGAGATCCCTGTTCCCGGAATCTTAGCTCCTTTCCACATTCATCAGCATTTCTACAATACCAACAGCGTGTTCAAGGGCATTATGGTATGCGTTGAAAAATGTACGTTTTAATTTCAGATTATCGTTTGTGTTCATATAATGACGTCTGTAATTTCGGGAGGCGGATGTTTCTTCTCGTATGCGGGATTTTAAAACAGAACGGTAAGAGCCGTTTTCTTTGATTGGCTCGGGGTGAGGCTCAAAGGTATAGCCTGTCATTGTACGGTAGGCCGTCATCAGAGCATCAGCAGTGTTTTTGCTGTCCACGGAAAAATCATCAAGGATACGCCGTTCTCTTTCGCTGGGGGCGGATTTTGCAAGGATTCTGTACAATTGTGCATCATGAAGTTCATTATTGATGTATTGCTGAAGCTGTCTCGGTAAATTGCCGTTATTATTCAAAATAATCACCTCTCCCAATATATATGCAGAGCCTGATGTGGATTGAACAGAGATTTGATTTTTATTTTATCTTTTAAAATTCTTTTTTGGAAAATTTCTTAGTGCTTACTTTGATATAATGTTATGTGTATATCTGTATATACATAACTGAAAAAAGAAACGGGAAGATCAATGATATGAGAATGAGAAATAAACCATGGGCTAAGCCGGAGCTTGAAGCCTGCGACTATTTTGTACAACAGCCCGAAGCCAAAAAAGGAAAATGGCTTGAAAGTTTTCGCAAGCAGCAGCCGTTTTATGTAGAGCTTGGATGCGGTAAGGGCGGCTTTATGGCACAGGCGGCGTCCGTTAACAGAGAAATCAATTATCTTGCAATCGATATTGAATATAAAATGCTTGGTGTGGCAAGAAGGAACATATCAAGGGTGTTTGAAGAAAAAGCACTGCCGACAGATAATATTTTGTTGACAGCATACAATATCGAAAAAATTGAAGAAATACTTGATGAAAAGGATACAGTTGATAGAATTCACATAAATTTCTGCAATCCGTGGCCGAAGAAAAAGCATAAAAAACATCGCCTTACGCACCCAAGACAGCTGACACAATATAAGAATTTTCTGCGTGATGGCGGTGAGATCCATTTCAAAACAGATGACGATGAACTTTTTGAGGAAAGCATTGAATATTTCAGGGAATGTTTTTTTGATATTGCCTATATTACAAGAGATCTGCATACCTCTGGCTATGAGCCGAATATCCTGACTGAACATGAAAAAATGTTCTCCGAAGAAGGAATCAAAATCAAGTTTCTGATAGCAAAAATAAACAAAAACAGCGAGAAAATGAAACAGAATTCCGAATCGGCTGTATGACAATTCTGAATTCCACATTAAATTGGGGTGTTTTTTTGAAAGTGAAGAAATTGATGTGTGCTGTTTCGGCATTGATTCTGACGGCGGTAATGTTGGGCGGCTGTTCAGAGTCAAGCTTTGGTGAGCAGGCACTGCTCAGACCGCCGAGGGCAACAGGAGACAAAGCCGAAATACAAACAGTGATTGGCAAGGAAGCAGGCGGCACATATACCTTAAAATATCCGCAGAACGGTGATTACCGCTCGGCGGTGAATCTGTTTGAATCAGATGACGGAACAGAATATGCCGTTGCATTGTATTCAACGGAAAGTGATTCCAATATGAATGTGTCCATTATAGCGCATGAGGATGGTGAATGGAACTGTCTGGGCAGTTTTAGCAACTCGGGAGTCGGAGTGGACAGGATCATATTCAAGGATATCAATGCCGACGGCAAGGATGAAATATTGGTTGGCTGGAGTACTTACAATGCCGATGTGAATACGCTCAGTGCTTATTCAATGGAAAATGAAACCGTAAGAGAAATGGTGATCGATGAAACGTATTCAAATATTATAATCTCGGATATTACAGGAGACAAAACCGAGGATATTGTACTTCTTTCGCTGAGGGTCAATCAATTACCTTCAAGCGTGAAGCTTTTGCAGTATTCCGAACAGGAGAAAAAGCCGATAGCGAAATTCTCGCTTGAACTTGATTCTGAAATTACTGCATTTTCCAATATTATGGTAGGAAAAATTAATAAAGGCAAAAAGGGTATCGTGATCGACGGCGAAAAGTCGGGCGGTGTTCTTGCCACGCAGGTCATTTATTTTGACAGTGATGAAAAAAAGCTTTGCAATCCGCTGGTTACAATCGCTGATAACGGATCGGTTGCAAACGACACAACAAGAAAAGATGTGATCACATCAAGGGATATAGATGAGGACGGCATTATAGAAGTACCGGTCGTTACTTCCATGGCCGCCCCCAGGGATGTTGATGCGGGGACAGTCTGCAGTATGACTTCATGGCGACAGCTCCATACCGAAGACGGCAGTTTGCAGACAAAGCTGACATCTATCATCAATTATACTGACGGGTATTATTTTATTATGCCCGATAACTGGAGCAGTGATGTAACAGCTTTGAATGATCCTGACAATAGAATCATCACATTCTATATTTGGAACAGTAAAACATCATCACTCGGCGATAAGCTTCTGACGATACACAGGTTTACACGCTCGGAGTGGAACAAGGCAGAGCATAATGATTATATCATGTTGGAAACCGTAAAAACAAATGGCAAGGAAGCCGTTATAGCGGCACAGTCCTTCCATACAGACGCCATTGATTCACTAAATCTGACAAAAAATGAAATTGAAAACTGTATCAGGTTGATTGCATAACCAAGGAGGTAACATAATGAAAAATATACTGGTAGCAGAGGACGAAACGGCGATCCGTGACTTCGTCGTAATTAATCTGGAAAGAGCGGGCTATAATGTCACCGAAGCCGAAAACGGTGCTGTAGCTTTGCAGAAATATGACGAGGCAGACGGAGATTTTGATATCGCAGTGCTTGACATCATGATGCCCGAAATGGATGGTCTTTCCGTTTGCAAGGAACTGAGAAAACGTAACGGCGGATTGGGTATTATCATGCTGACGGCAAAAACACAGGAAATGGACAAGGTATCGGGGCTGATGCACGGTGCAGATGACTATGTGACAAAGCCGTTCAGTCCGATGGAACTTGTCGCTCGTGTGGATGCACTTTACAGGCGTATTGCAATAGCAGAATTGAGAAGCGAAAATAATTTCAAGGAAGAGATAAAATCAGGCGATTTTGCGCTTAACTTGAAAAACCATTCGCTTAAGAAAAATGGCAAATTGATTGAGCTTACTCAGGTGGAATTTCAGATTATGGAATATTTCTTTTCCAACCCGGGAACGGCGCTTGACAGGAGTGCGATCCTCAAATACGTTTGGGGAGAACAGTATGTAGGAGAGGAAAAAATCGTTGATGTGAACATACGCCGTCTCCGAATGAAAGTTGAGGACAATCCTTCTTCACCAAAGTATATCGTAACCGTCTGGGGTCTGGGCTATAAATGGGAAGCGTAAATAATTAATTATTATTTGGGGGGCAGTGTATTGAAGGGATTAACCAAACGCTGGGTGTTTAACACCTTTGCTGTTATTCTGATGATATTATGTGTTCTTATCATAGCGTTTGCGTTTATTGTGCAAAATTTTTATTACAACGGAATACGTCAGACATTGAGCGGACGTTCAAGCGAACTTGTCAATATTTTCAGCGATTATGACGACAGCTTTACCGATACCGCAAGAGAATATGTCGAGAATTTTCCTGACAAAGAACTGATGGAGCTGATGGTAATTAACAAGGATGGCAAGGCGGTGATCAATTCCACAGGCTTTACACCCGACAACATTCAGCAGATGCCCGATTATGACGAGGCACTTCAAAACGATGATCATTTCGCCGACTGGCACGGTAAAATCAGTTCAGGCGAAAATGTCATGGCTTTGACAAGAGTTATTACTGACGCAAACAGCAAGCCCGTCGGTGCGATACGATATATGGTATCGCTGGAAGAAGCGGACAGAAAAATATTTATCTCTATTTCTCTTGTTTGTCTTGTCGGAATACTGATCATGTTTTTTATTTTCATTTCAAGCACCTATTTTCTCAGGTCGATCGTGCGGCCTGTCAGGGAAATCAGTGATACGGCAAAGAAGATTGCACAAGGAGATTTTAATGCCAGAATCGATAAATTCTATGATGATGAAATCGGTGATCTTTGTGATACCATTAATTACATGGCAGGAGAGCTTGGAACGGCTGACAAACTAAAAAATGATTTTATTTCCTCTGTTTCCCATGAATTGCGTACACCGCTTACCGCTATCAAAGGCTGGGCAGAAACTATGCAGATGGACGGTTTTCAGGATAAAAAAACGCTTGAAAAGGGTATGGGGATCATTATTAAGGAAACGGAACGTCTGGGCGGTATTGTGGAAGAGGTTCTCGATTTTTCAAGAATACAGCAGGACAGAATGATCCTGATTATGGATAAGGTAGATATTCTGGCGGAACTTGACGAATCTATTTATATGCAAAAGGAAAGAGCAGCAAAGGAAAACAAACATATCATCTATGAAGCACCTGAAATGCTTCCGCCAATTATTGGAGATACCAACCGTCTGCGACAGGTGTTTATCAATATTATCGACAATGCACTGAAATATTCATCCTCAGACGGCGTGGTCAATATCACCGTTGAGCATGTAGCAGATAATATTATTATTACGATTGCGGATAACGGATGTGGTATATCTGCGGAAGATTTGCCAAAGGTAAAACAGAAGTTCTATAAAGCAAACCAGACGGTACGAGGTTCGGGTATCGGTCTTGCGGTTGCTGATGAAATTGTAAGGCTTCATAACGGCGAACTTGAGATTGACAGTACCGAAAATGTCGGAACAACCGTTACGATTACAATTCCGATCATCAATGAAAAGCCGATCGAAGAACCTGAAATACCGGAGATTGAAAAGGCATAAAACTCTATGAGCGATTTACAGAGGAAAATGAAATGAAATTATTGAAAAGCGTATTGAGTGTTGGATTAGCTGTGTGTATCTGCTGGATAATTTCTGTGCTTGCTGTATATGCGACAGGTTCAAATCCTGCCGATATCAGTGAACAGGAAAGCGATGCCTTCTCAAAGGAAGAAGAAAGCGAAACGTTAGAACCGGAAACGGGCATAGCAGAAGAACCGTATGCTGTGGAAGATTATGTTTATGAGGAATCGGAGATTGAATCGGGAATGTTTCCCAGGATAGGGGATTACTCCGGTTATGACCCGCAAGATGAATCTGTTGTGATGGAAAGAAAGAGAGTAAATGATATTATTGCAGTAATCATTGCTGTTGTGTTTACCGCAGGTGTGGTCGCTCTGATTGTTTCAGTGAAGAAAAAGAAAGGCGAGAAGGAATGAAAAAAGAGAAAACGAAACTGATTACGTCAATCGGCGGTCAGGCCTTGATGGAAGGCATAATGATGAGAGGTCCGAAAAAGACCACCGTTGCTGTAAGAAAATATGACGGTTCGATCGAACTTGAAGAAATTCAGCCGCTGAATTGGGCAAAAAAGCATAAAATTTTAAGGCTGCCCTTGATCAGGGGTGTTGTCAATATGATCGATTCGCTTGTTACAGGCGAAAAAGCACTGATGCTTTCGGCGGACAAGGCATTGGAGGGAGAGGACGACCCTGATGAACAGCCGTCAAAGCTTGATGTATGGCTTGACAAGCATTTCGGAGATAAAATTATCAATATTATCATGGTGTTCTCTACCGTTCTGGCAGTAGCTTTTTGTATTGCGGTGTTTTATTTTCTTCCTACTGTGTTGTTTGATCTGACAGCAGGTTGGCTCACCTTTATGAATGAGCCGGTTCTCGGCATGGAGCGATTTTGGCAGTCAGCATTCGAGGGTATTATCAGAATCATACTGTTCCTTGTGTATATGTGCCTCTGCACGCTGAATAAAGATATTAAGCGTGTGTTTCAATATCACGGGGCGGAGCACAAAACCATCTTCTGCTATGAATACGGTCTTGATTTGACAGTTGAAAATGTAAGAAAACAGATACGTTTTCACCCTCGCTGTGGCACAAGTTTTATGGTGCTGATGTTGATTGTGGGAATCATTATTGGATTGTTTATACCGGTAAACCACCCGATCATACGTCCGGTGATAAAATTTCTTCTTCTTCCTCTGACTGTAGGTATCGGTTATGAGCTAATCAAAATCTGCGGCAGGCATGATAACATTATTACAAGAATTATCGCTGCTCCCGGCGTATGGATGCAGCATATCACCACAAAAGAGCCTACTGACGATATGATAGAGGTGGCAATTAAATCTATGGAGGATGTTATCCCCGAAAACGGCGAGGACAGGATCGCATGACTTATGGTGAAATATACAAAAAGGCAGTCAGTATTCTGACGGACAGCGGCTGTGATTCTCCCGAATATGATGTGCGTTGTATGATGGAATATGATTTCGGACTTGAGAAAAATTCGTTTTTCAGCGAGCGTAACAGTACAGCCGACAGCAGGGAAGAGAAGAAATTTTTTCGTGACATACAAAAACGGGCTGAGGGATATCCATTGCAGTATATTCTTGAAGGCTGGAGCTTTATGGACTGTGAATTGTCGGTAGGGGAAGGCGTTCTGATCCCGAGAGATGATACAGAAGTGTGTGTGCGGGAATGTATGCACTTGATCAATGAAAAGGGGATAATTGCGCCTGTAATTATCGATTTATGCAGCGGCAGCGGCGCAATAGCGATAGCTTTGGCGAAAAAATACCCGAAGGCACAAATTTTTGCCGTGGAGTTTTCGGATCGTGCATATGAATTTCTTTGTGAAAATATTGATCGGAATGAAGCACGGAATGTATATCCGCTGAATAAAGATATTTTTGATTGTTATTCTGAATTTGAGGACGGCTATTTTGATGTGATTATTTCTAATCCGCCTTACATCAGAACCGATGAAATACCGACACTCCAGAAAGAAGTACAATTTGAGCCGAAAATGGCGCTTGACGGAGGAAGGGATGGGTTGGAATTTTACCGTATCATTTCCGAAAAATGGTTTTCTAAGCTGAAAAACGGTGGTATTGTTTCGTTGGAAATCGGAGAAGAACAAGGAAAGTCCGTTTCCTTAATGCTGGAAAATGCAGGAATGAAACGTGTACAGATCCTGAAAGATTTGGGCGATCTTGACAGAGCTGTTGTCGGTCAAAATCTATAGAGAACTCTATGATTTTACAGTCAGTCAAAAAATACAATTATTCTTGTGTATTATGTCCATAGAATTTTACCGAATTATTGCATATAATATAAATACATGATATAGTCTTTATTTATCGTATTATAATGACGTGTGACGGTTCTGACACGTCGGTAAAAAATAGTGACCGAGCGATGAAAAGACAATAGGGTTGCTCTTTATGGGCAACCCTATTTTAATGTATCAGAATCACAGCGTTTCCTGAATTCTGACTACTTTTAGTTACATATACAATAAATTGTACATATATTACTTTCGTGAATTTGGATGGTACTTGCAATTCTATACAAAAAAATGTATAATGATAGTATTAAATAAATCTATAGTCGTTGAAAGGATTGAAATTTATGGCGATCGATAAGGAAAAAGCGCTTGAAACGGCGCTTCATCAGATAGAAAAACAGTTCGGTAAGGGTGCAGTTATGCGTCTGGGTCAGAATGCGGCTATGCAGGTCGATTCTATCCCGACAGGTTCGCTGTCGCTTGATATGGCACTCGGAATAGGCGGTCTGCCGAAGGGAAGAATTGTTGAAATTTATGGTCCTGAATCTTCGGGTAAAACAACGCTTGCACTTCACTGTATTGCCGAAGCACAGAAAAAGGGCGGCTATGCTGCGTTTATCGATGTAGAACACGCTCTTGACCCGATCTATGCAAAGGCTCTCGGTGTTGATATTGATTCGCTTTTGGTTTCTCAGCCCGATACAGGTGAGGACGCTCTTGAAATTGCCGAAGCACTTGTGCGTTCAGGTGCGATCGACATTATCGTTGTGGACTCGGTAGCGGCTCTTGCACCGAAGGCGGAAATTGAAGGCGATATGGGTGCGGCTCATGTAGGCTTGCAGGCAAGACTGATGTCACAGGCACTCAGAAAGCTGGCGGGTTCAATTTCCAAGCTGAACTGCGTGGCAATTTTCATCAACCAGTTGCGTGAAAAAGTCGGAATCCTGTTCGGCAATCCCGAAACAACTCCCGGCGGACGTGCACTGAAATTCTATGCTTCCGTTCGTATCGATATCCGTAAGATCGATACGTTGAAAGTTGGAGGCGAGGTTGTAGGCTCAAGAACAAGAGCAAAGGTGGTAAAAAATAAAATAGCACCTCCGTTCCGTGAGGCAGAATTTGATATTATGTACGGTCAGGGGATTTCAAGGGTTGGCGAGCTGCTTGACCTTGCGGTTCAGCTTGATATTATCAAAAAGAGCGGCGCATGGTTCTCATATGATGGCAACCGTATCGGACAGGGAAGAGACAATGCTAAGGAATTCCTGAAAAATAATCCTGAAATTGCACAGAAGGCGGAAGATGAGCTTATGGCAAATAAGGATAAGCTGACCTTTACAAGGCAAAGCTCTAAAAAGACTACCAAAAAGGCTGCTGTCGCTGAAACCGAGGCACCGGCAGTGGAAGAACGTCCTGCAACAAAGCCTGCTGAAGAAACACCTGCGGCTGCGCCCGAAGAAGCAAAGGGACGTACATCCGATGCCGATATCGACATAATGGTGGACTGATATGCTGATTACGGCGGTTGAAGAGAGAAAAAAAGGCATGAGTGCTCTTTTTATAGACGGTGAATATGCGGTCAGCATAGACACCGTCACGCTCATTTCATCAGGGAAAAAAACAGGTTCGGATATTACGGATGAAGAGTTATATGAGCTGATTGAAAAATCCAAGATAAACAGAGCGAAAGAAAAGGCACTGTACCTGATTGAATACAGGGCAAGAACCCGGAAGGAAATCACCGACAAGCTGATTCCGCTTTACGGAGAAAATGCTGCGGAGCTTGCTGTGGAGCGGCTTGAAGAACTTGGTTTAATCGACGATGAAGCTTTTGCAAAAGAATATGCAGAGCAGCTTCTGACAAAAAGAAAGTATTCTGTCAAAAGAGCGGCCTATGAAATGCAGAAAAAGGGCATAGACCGTGACCTTATCGATGAAATACTGGAAGAGATGGAGCCGGACCCTATTGAGCAGATCGTTTCTCTGTTGGAAACGAAATATGCACGTTATCTTGACGATGAAAAGGGAATAGCGAGAGCCGTTAACGGACTGAAATCTATGGGGTACGGCTGGTATGATATAAAAGAAGCGATGGCGGAGTTTACAGAATGAAATTTTGTCAGCGAAAGGATGAATATGATAAATGGCTGTAAAGGTCGGAATGGTCAGCTTAGGTTGTTCAAAGAACAGAGTTGACGGAGAAATGATACTGTACAATTTGCGTGAGGCAGGTTTTGAACTTGTGCAGAATGTGGAACACAGTGATGTGGCGATTGTCAACACCTGTGGATTTATTGAGGATGCCAAAAAGGAAAGTATTGATGAAATACTGGAACTTGCACGGCTGAAAAAAGAGGGCACGATAAAGGCAATTATTGTGACAGGGTGTCTGGCAGAACGATACAAAGGCGAGGTAATGAAAGAACTGTATGAAGTTGATGCTGTTGTCGGAATTGGCGGTAACAAAAATATTGCCGATGTCATCAATAAAACACTGGTGAAACAGAAAACAGAGCTTTTCCCAGAAAAAACCGAGCTTCCGCTTTGCGGCGGCAGAGTTCGTTCAACACCGTTTTATTATTCCTATCTCAAAATCGCCGAAGGCTGCGATAATCACTGCACCTATTGTGCAATACCTATGATAAGAGGAAAATTCCGCAGCAGACCGATGGAGGATATTTTGAGAGAGGCGGAAGAGCTGAGCGAAAAGGGTGTTAAGGAATTCATTATTATTGCTCAGGATACATCACGATACGGAGAGGATTTTGGGGGAAAATCACTTCTGCCCGAGCTTCTCAGAAAATTATGCGCCTTGGAAAAACTGCAATACATAAGGGTACTCTATTGTTATCCTGAAAGAATTACCGACGAGTTAATAGAAGTAATGGCAACAGAACCAAAAATTCTGAAATACATTGATATTCCGATGCAGCACTGTAACGGCAGGATTCTGAAACTGATGAACAGAAAAGGCGACAGAAAATCCCTGACTGAACTTGTGGATCGTTTGCGTAAAGAGATACCGGGAATCACCATTAGAACGACCTTCATGACGGGTTTTCCGAGTGAGACTAAAGAAGAATTTACCGAGTTATCCGAATTTGTGGAAGAAATGCGTTTTGAGCGCATGGGATGCTTTGCCTACTCCATAGAAGAAGATACACCTGCTGCTAAAATGAAAGACCAGATCGACGAAGATGTTAAACGCCGCCGTCAGGAGATCATTATGGAACAGCAAAGCCGTATTATGGCGGAAAACACACGCAGGTACATAAATAAACGCATCAATGTTTTGTGTGAAGGCTATGACAGACAGACGGAATGTTATTTTGGCAGAAGTGCCGCCGATGCTCCCGAGGTCGATGCAAGGGTATATTTTATCAGCGGTGACAAAAAGCCGAGAATCGGCGATGTTGTCCGTGTCGCTATTAGCGACTCTCTCGACTGCGACCTGATGGGAACAATTGATAATTAATAATGGTGGTTCGCTTTGGCAAGCCAAAGCGGTATTATAGAAGAAAAAGGGGAAATGTTATGAACCTTCCAAATAAACTAACGGTGTTGAGAATCATTCTTGTACCGTTTTACATATTCTTTCTGCTTATGCCGGGCATACAACATCATTACCTGATAGCATTGGCGATTTTTGGTATTGCATCATATACAGATCATCTGGACGGAAAAATTGCAAGAAAATATAATATGATTACCGACTTTGGTAAATTTGCCGATCCTTTGGCCGATAAAATAATGATACTGGCAGCGTTGGCTTGTTTTATACAACTAGGGCTGACTAATGCAGTTGTTATTACTGTTGTAGTGTCAAGAGAATTTATGGTAACAGCAATTCGTCTGGTGGCTTCTGCAAAAGGTAAAGTTGTTGCTGCCAACAACTGGGGAAAGGCAAAAACAATCAGCCAGATCGCAGCTGTACTCCTTGTTATGCTATTACAATATGTACTGGAATTGAACAGTATGAATATAATCAAACTGCAAAATGTTGCTGATTTGACCAATGCTTTTAATATTATCGGAGAAGCGGCAATATGGATCTCTGTTCTTTTTACAGTTATTTCAGGCGTGATTTATATGGTGCAGAATTTTGAATTCATTAAAAATGCAAAATAAGAGACTTTGAGTCAGGAATGAGTCCCGAAAACACAAGCGACCCATATTTCTGAAAAATATTACTGAAATTGAAAATAATACTTGAAAATTCATTTGAGATGTGTTATAATATTTAAGTCTTTGAAACCGTCACTTGTGATGGGGTTCAAAGCTCGGATGATGATCCGTACTTTGAAACGGACAGTCCTCTGCACCAATCGGTCGCAAGAATGTCTATAATAACAGGAGGAATAAACATGGACGCATTAAAATCAATTGCAGCTTCTTCTATTAAAGCTGAAAAACCTGAATTCAACATCGGTGATACAGTACGTGTAAGCGTAAATATCCGTGAAGGCGACAGAGAAAGAATTCAGATGTTCGAGGGTACAGTGATCGCTCGTAGAGGCAGCGGTGTTGCTGAGACATTTACAGTTCGCCGTCTTTCATACGGTGTAGGTGTTGAGAGAGTTTTCCCAATCAACTCCCCGAATGTTGTTGATGTAAAGGTTGTCAGAAGCGGTAAAGTTCGCAGAAGCAAGCTTTATTATCTCCGTGGTAGAGTCGGTAAGGCTGCCAAGGTTAAAGAGCAAATCAAATAATTACCATAAAAAGGGACGTATTGTCCCTTTTTTGCTACCTGCCGTGGAGGAAGGCACAAAATGAAACACGCTAAAAAGCATCATTCTGTCATGCAAAATTATATAGATTTGTCTGACTGTCTGGCAGTAGGCAGAAGTGCGTTGGGCTTTATATATGTGGTTATTGCTGCTGTTCTGATTTTTACTTGCTTCTTTCATGCTTTTTTCGCCGTGAAACAGATGGAGAATATCAGGCTGAAAGGCAATGAAACGGAAGTCGTTGTTAGCAGAAGAAGAACAGCTCCCGAAAAGGGTGATATCATTCTTTTGAAAAATGGCGAAGTCTGTAAGGTTTTAGTTGCAGGCGGCGAAGAATTCATGCAGGGTGGGATCACCATGGAAATTGAAGAAGGGCTGATTCTTGTGGCAGTGCCGAATGAAGACGGAAGCGTTTCTAATAAAACTGTGCCCGAGGAAGATGCAGACGGCAAAATATATTTTATTATATCTCCACTTAGCTGTTTCGGTGACGACCCCGAAAGGCTTTTGCAAAAAAAATAATCGGGAAAGGGTGTTAATATGCCGGAAAATAAGAGTGAAAATCCTACAGAAGAAAAAAGAAAACCGAAAAAGCCGGTTCCCGAAAGGAAACAGGAAAAAATAGCAGAAGAAGAGGAAGAATTATCCGTTAATATCACAGCGTTTATTTTTGAATGGGCTAATGCTTTTATGGTAGCGTTGATTGTGGTGGTACTGCTTCTGACGTTTGCATTCAGACAGGTGACTGTCAGCGGTTCGTCTATGACAGATACTCTTGCAAGCGGAGACAGGCTGATTATATCCAGTTTTATGTATACACCGCAGTATGGTGATATCGTTGTGGTAAGTCATGGTGAAAATTATGATGAACCAATTATCAAAAGAGTGATTGCAACGGAAGGTCAGGCATTATCTATCAATTATGATACAGGTGATGTGAGTGTAGATGGTGTGATCCTTAATGAACCGTACATAAAGGGAACAACTATTAGGCTTAGACATCCGCTTGATATTCCCGACAAGATTCCCGAAGGATATGTGTTCGTGATGGGTGACAACCGTGAAGGCTCTCTCGACAGTCGAAGCACTGAGATCGGTCTGATCCCTGTCAGCAACATTATAGGCAAGGCAGAAATCAGGATCTATCCGCTTGCGGAATTCGGAAGTGTATACAATTAAGAGGTGTTATATGGAAGAACTGAAGTCAATACAGTGGTTTCCCGGTCATATGACCAAAACCAAAAGAAGGATTGAGTCACAGCTGAAATTGATCGATGCAGTTGCGGTACTGCTTGATGCAAGAGTGCCATTTTCCAGCTGCAACCCTGATTTGAAAAGTGTGATTAACAACAAGCCGAGAATCGTTGTGCTGAACAAGTGCGACATGGCGGATCCTTCTCAAACCAAAAAATGGCTTTCGCTTTTCCGACAAAAGAACATTGCAGCAATAGCTCTTGACTGTAAATCAGGCAAGGGCTTAAATGCTTTTATCCCGACGGTGAAAAATGTTCTTTCGGATAAAATTAAATCATGGGAAGCCAAGGGCATGACAGGGCGTACCATCAAAGTAATGGTGGTAGGTATTCCGAATGTCGGAAAATCATCATTTATCAACAGAATGTCAAAGCAAAACAGAGCAAAGGTCGAGGACAGACCCGGAGTAACGAGGGGAAATCAGTGGTTTACGATAGGTAAAGGATTTGACCTGCTTGATACGCCGGGGGTATTGTGGCCGAAATTTGATGATCCCCTTGTGGGGGAAAAGTTGGCATATATTGGTTCTGTTAAGGATGATATACTCGATACAGAACAGCTCAGCGGCAGGCTTCTGGAGTATCTCAGGGACAATTATCCGGATCCGCTGTGTGCAAGATATAAACTTGTAAAGGAACAGATCATGCCCTTACAGGGATACGAGATACTGGAAATGATAGGAAGAAAAAGAGGTATGCTGATTGCGGGTGGAGAAATCAATACGGAAAGGGCAGCAGCAACTGTTCTTGACGAATTCAGAAATGCAACTCTCGGTAAGCTTACTATAGACAAAGCGGAGGATCATCCCGATGTTAGAGTTTGAACAGTTATACAGGTCGCAGGGATTTAAAGCAATATGCGGTGTAGATGAAGCAGGTAGAGGACCGCTTGCAGGACCGGTTTTTGCTGCAGCGGTTATACTTCCCGAGGACATGATAATTGAGGGAGTGAATGATTCCAAAAAGCTGACGGAAAAAAAGCGTGAAAAGCTTTTTGATATCATTAAAGAAAAGGCACTGGCTTATTGCATTGCCAGTGCTTCTGTTGAAGAAATAGAAGAGATGAATATTTTGCAGGCAGATATGCTTGCAATGAAACGGGCAGTTGATGGGTTAGCTGTCAAGGCAGATTTTGCTATGATAGATGGAAACAAAGCACCGAAACTGGAGATTCCGGCAGTACCTATCATCAAGGGAGATGCAAAAAGCGAATCCATAGCGGCGGCTTCTATTCTTGCAAAAGTAAGCAGGGACAGACTGATGCTGGAGCTTGCGAAACAGTATCCCGAATACGGTTTTGAAAAGCACAAAGGATATGGAACAAAAGCACACAGAGAAGCAATACTGAAATATGGACCGTGTGAAATACACAGAATGTCTTTCCTCGGTAAAATTTTAGCGGAGAAAGACAATGAGCAATAAAACAGCAGCGCAGAAAACGGGAGATTTTGGTGAAAAGGCAGCGGAAAGCTACCTTAATAAGAAAGGCTTTGAAACTGTCGGAAGAAATTATCATTCCCGTTACGGTGAAATAGACATAATAGCCCAAAACGAACAATATATTGTTTTTGCGGAGGTTAAAACCAGAAGTACAGCGGCGATTGATCGTCCGAGTGCATGGGTGGACAAGCGCAAGCAGAAAAAACTGATTGTGACAGCGACTATCTATCTTGAGTGTAACCCGACAGAACTTCAGCCGAGGTTTGATGTAATTGAAGTTATTTATGATAAAAAGACAAAGGTTATCGTCAGCATAGAGCATATTGAAAATGCTTTTATTCAGGAGGATGGCTATGCGGCTTTTTAATGTATAATGATGGTGTACCGTTATTTTAAGAATGGGAAAGCTTGAATGAGACTGTTGGCGAACAAAATCAGATTCAGGTAAAAAAACCGGGATTTGTTTCTGTATGAAGAGTTGAGCAAGCTTGAAAATCAGATTGGATTTTCGGAGGGATAATATGCGTTTATTTGATATGCACTGTGATACATTGTACCGTGCTTATACCGAAGAAAGTACACTGTTTGATGACAGCTTTCATATTTCATTCAATAAGATAAAGGGAATTTCGCCCTATATCCAGTGTCTTGCGGTATGGATTCCCGATGAGTACAGAGGAGAAGCGGCATGGAAGCTTTTTAAGGGCTGTGTTAGCAAGCTAAAAAAACAGCTTGAAAATACAGATATCACATGGTGTAAAACAGCGGAAGATATTCGGAATGTCTATGAAAGCAAAGGCAAGGGGATTATTCTTACCGTTGAGGGCGGTGCCGTTCTCGGCGGCAATATACAAAAAATACAAACCCTTCATGATATCGGTGTGCGTATGATGACACTGACATGGAACGGAAGAAATGAACTTGGTGACGGTATCGGCGAAACAAATGACAGAGGGCTGACGGATTTTGGAAAAGCGGCTGTGAAAGAAATGGAAAAAGTTGGTATTATCGTTGATATTTCTCATGCAGGCGAAAGACTTTTTTGGGATGTAGCGAAAATCACCACCAAGCCGTTTATTGCCTCCCATTCCAATATCAGAACAATTACGCCGCACAAAAGAAATCTGACAGAGGAACAGTTTCACGAACTGATTCGTAGGGGCGGCATTACGGGATTGAATTTTTGTGCAGAATTTCTCAATAAAAACAAGACAAATGCGCAAATGTATGATATAATAGAACATGCCGAGTATTTTCTGTCTCTTGGGGGCAAAAATAATATTGCTATGGGCGGAGATTTTGACGGTGCCGAGATACCGTTGGATATGCTCGGGATAGAATCCATGCCGAAACTGTATGAAATGTTTCTTACTCATTTCGGCAGGGAAATTTCAGATGCTATATTTTTCGGCAATGCTTACAGATTCTTTACGGAGAATATGTAAAATTGACGGATATTGCTGCACCAATATTTTGTTGGGGGAGCAATAAAATATAAACCAAATGTAAAATTAAAGAAAGAAGGCAAAACAATGAATTACAACAGCACAAGAAACAAAAACGCAGTTGTAACGGCTTCACAGGCTATTGCACAGGGTATTTCGGAAGAAGGAGGTCTTTTCGTTCCTCAGGAGCTTCCGAAGTATACACTTGATGATATCAAAGCTCTTGCCGCAACAGATTACAAAGGCAGAGCAAAGAAAATTTTGGGCGATTTCCTTTCGGATTTCACCGAAGAAGAAATCAATGAAAGTGTAGAAGCGGCTTATACTGCAGAGAAATTCGGTTCGGATGATCCTGCACCGATCTCTTATATTGAATGTGGTGACAAGAAAATTTCTCTTCTTGAACTCTGGCATGGTCCGACATCCGCATTTAAGGATATGGCACTCCAGATTTTGCCGCACCTTCTGACAAAGTCTGTTAAAAAGACTTACAACGGCAAAGAAGCTGTTATCCTTGTTGCAACAAGCGGTGACACGGGTAAAGCGGCACTGGAAGGATTCAAAGATGTTGATGGTACAAAAATTATCGTGTTCTATCCTGTAGACGGTGTTTCTCCTATGCAGAAAAGACAGATGGCAACGCAGAAGGGTGAAAATGTTAGTGTTGTTGCAATTAAGGGTAATTTTGACGATGCTCAGACAGGCGTGAAGAAGATATTTACCAATGCGGAAATTAAAAATAAGCTTGCGGAAAACAATATGCTTTTCTCAAGTGCAAACTCTATCAACTGGGGCAGACTTCTTCCACAGATCGTTTACTATTTTTCGGCTTACAGCGATATGGTAAATGAGGGTAAGATACAGCTTGGTGATAAGATCAATGTTGCTGTGCCGACAGGTAACTTCGGTAATATTCTTGCTTCCTTCTATGCTATGAATATGGGACTCCCGATCAATAAGTTTATCTGTGCTTCTAACGCTAACAATGTTCTGACCGATTTTATCAGAACAGGTACTTATGATAAGAAGAGACAGTTCTATACCACAATTTCTCCGTCAATGGATATTCTTGTTTCCAGTAACCTTGAAAGACTGCTGTATCATCTTACCGACGGCAATGACAAAAAGGTAGCGGAGCTGATGAAGGCTCTCAGTGAAAACGGCGTTTACACTGTTGACGAGGAAATCAAAGCAAAGCTTGACAAGTATTTCTGGGGCGGCTTCTGCGATGACGAAAACACAAAGAAAACAATCGGCAGTCTTTACGAAAAGGAAAATTATCTTGCAGATACACATACAGCTGTTGCGGTAAACGTATATAATCAGTATGTTGAGGAAACAGGCGATAAGACTCCGACAGTCATTGCTTCTACTGCAAGTCCGTATAAATTTGCGAAATCCGTTCTTACTTCCATTACGGACGAAGCACTTCCTGAAGATGAATTTGCGATGGTTGACGAGCTTTCCGCAAAAACAAAAACAAAAGTTCCTGCACCACTTGCTGCTCTGAAAGATGCTGAGGAAAGATTCAGTTTTGCGTGTGAAGTAGACGAAATGCCGCAGACAGTTCTCAACGGTTTGTCAATCAACTGATATGGCAGTATATACAATAGCAGATTTGCATTTGTCTTTCGGAACGGATAAGCCGATGGATGTATTTCCCGGTTGGACGAATTACACTGAAAGAATTGAAAAAAACTGGCAGAAACTTGTTACCGACGAAGATACGGTCGTGATATCAGGAGATATTTCATGGGCAATGGATCTGACAGAAACTTATAATGACTTTGATTTTATCAACAGGCTCAACGGAAAGAAAATCCTGCTCAAAGGCAACCATGATTACTGGTGGACGACAAAATCCAAAATGGACAGATATCTGAAAGACAGCGGCTTTGACAGTATGTCAATTCTGCATAATAATTATTATGTTGCTGATGGTCTGGCACTTTGCGGTTCAAGAGGTTGGTTTTATGATGCAGAAACAGATGCCGATATGAAAGTACTGAACAGAGAAGTCGGCAGACTGAGAATGTCCATAGAGCCTGCTGTAAAGGCAGGTTACGAGCCGATCGTATTTCTGCATTATCCGCCGATCTACAATAATACCGAGTGTGCGGAAATTATGGATGTTCTCAGACAGTACAACATAAAAAAATGCTTTTATGGTCATATTCACGGAGGCATTGCCGCAAAAAGAGCGTTTATCGGTGAACGTGACGGCATCAGCTTCAGGTTGATTGCTTGCGACCACCTCGGCTTTACGCCGCTGGCGGTACTGTGATCCCGAAAAGTACAATTTAGTGTACATAATCGGTAAAACAGAAGCATGGCAATGAATTTATGCAATGTGAAAACTTAAGCGCGAAGCGGAGTGCCTCCGCAGTCAATTCGGTCACGCACCCGGGCACGTAGATGGTGTAAAATAAATCCGGAACTTTACGAGCGGCGTTAAATTAACGGTTCGTAAAATGTTGCAGCGTAATTGACAGCGCAGTACTGTGCTGCATATTTTGCTTGACTATTAGGAGCAGTTGTATTATAATGTAAATTGGTCAGCCTTATTGATTGCGGCATTGCCGCCCGGGACGGGTCACCGTTGGACGCCTTAAAGCTGACTGTGGAAGAAATTCTGCAAAAATAAAGGAGCATAAAAGCTCCAATCTGGAGGAAAATAAAAATGTCACTTAAATCATCAAACAAGGTAGAAACAAACCGCTACGAACTCGTTGTCGAGATTGACGGCGAAACTTTTATGAAGGCTGTTGATGCAGTTTATAAAAGACAGGTAAAAAATATCAATATCCCGGGCTTCCGCAAGGGTAAAGCACCGAGAAGATTGATTGAAAAGGAATACGGCGAAGGCGTATTCTATGAAGATGCAATCAAGAATCTTTATCCTGCCGCTATCGTTGAGGCTGCAGAAGAAGCAGGTCTGAATATCGTAAGAGATAAAGTAGACCTTGATATTGAAGAAGCAGGCAAGGACGGTCTTACCTTTAAGGCTGTGATTACAGTTGAGCCTGAGGTTGAGATTAAGGATTATAAGGGAATCGAGTATACACCGACTTCTCTTGAAGTAACGGATGAAGATATCGATGAAGAAATCAAGAAGGTTCAGAAGAGAAACAGCCGCCTTGTAACGGTTGAGGACAGAGAAGCACAGAATGAGGATATCGCTGTGATCGACTTCAAGGGAATTCTTGACGGCGAAGCTTTTGAGGGTGGTTCTGCTGAAAATTACAGCTTGACTCTCGGCAGCGGTGCATTTATCCCCGGATTTGAGGAGCAGGTTGTTGGCCATAAGTCAGGCGAAGAATTTACGATTGATGTAACATTCCCTGAGGATTATCAGGCTGACGAGCTGAAAGGCAAGGCAGTACAGTTTGAGATCAAACTCCACGAGATTAAAACACATGAGCTTCCCGAGGTTGATGACGAGTTTGTCAAGGATGTCAGCGAGTTTGAAACGGTTGACGAATACAAGGCTGACCTCAAAACAAAGCTGGAAGAGTCCAAAAAGACAAACGCTGACAACAGTAAGGAACAGCAGATTGCAGAAAAGCTGACAGAGCTTCTTGAGGCTGAAATTCCTGAGGCTATGTATGACAACCAGCTTGACCACATTATCGACGAGTTTGCAATGAACCTCAGATCACAGGGTATTGACCTTAACACATATATGCAGTACACGGGTCTGACAGAGGATAAACTCCGTGAAACCTATTATGACAGAGCAGAAACACAGGTAAAACTCAGACTGGCTCTTAAAAAGATTGCAGAGCTGGAAGGTCTGAAAGCAAGCGATGAAGATGTAGAAGCAAAATACAATGAGCTTGCTGAAACATACAAGGTCGATGTTTCAAGAGTAAAGGCTGCATTTGACAAGAAAGATATTGCAGGAGATATCGAAACTGAAAGAGCAATGAACTTTGTCAAGGAAAATGCTGTTGAAAAAGCAGCTGACGCAGAGTAATGCGGATGATATTTTAAAGAAACAGATACAAGGCGTGATTAAAACGCCTTGTATCTGTCAAATATTAAATAAGCGAAACGGAGGTTTTCGGTATGGCTTTAATACCTTATGTAGTTGAACAGACAAACAGGGGCGAGCGTTCCTACGATATTTATTCAAGACTTCTCAATGACAGAATTATTATGCTGACAGAGGAAGTCAATAACGCTTCTGCAAGCGTTATTGTTGCTCAGCTTCTTTATCTTGAAGGACAGGATTCTACAAAGGATATCAGTCTTTATATCAACAGCCCGGGCGGCTCAGTCACCGATGGTATGGCGATTTATGATACCATGCAGTATATCAAATGCGATGTTTCCACGATTTGTATGGGTATGGCAGCAAGTATGGGTGCATTCCTTCTTGCAGCAGGTGCAAAGGGCAAGCGTTTTGCGCTTCCGAACAGTGATATTATGATCCACCAGCCCAGCGGCGGCGCACAGGGTCAGGCAACGGATATTATGATTCATGCCGACCATATCGTTCAGACAAAGAAGAAATTGAATACAATTTTGTCCGAGAAAACAGGTCAGCCGTATGATATTATCGCAAGGGATACAGAGCGTGACAACTTTATGACTGCTCAGCAGGCTCTGGAGTACGGTTTGATCGACAAGGTTATAACACAACGATAAGGAGCTGCGTAAATGCCCAATATAGATGATAAGAGAATGATCACTTGTTCCTTCTGCGGAAAACCGCAGGAAATTGTCGGAAGATTGTTTCAGGGTTCGGGTGCCTATATCTGTGACGAATGTGTCATGCTTTGTTCCTCGCTTCTCAGAAGTGACGGAGAATTTGACGACAGCTTTGACGGTGAGTATTTCGAGAACTTTAGTGACCTTCCTAAGCCGATGGAAATTAAGGCTATGCTTGACGATTATGTGATCGGTCAGGACGAAGCTAAAGTTTCTCTTGCGGTTTCGGTATACAATCACTATAAAAGAATCAATTACCAGAACGAAGATGATGTTGCACTGAACAAGAGCAATATTCTTCTTCTCGGCCCGTCGGGTGTCGGTAAAACACTTCTTGCACAGACACTGGCGAAAATACTGGATGTTCCGTTTGCGATTGCAGATGCTACGACCCTAACAGAAGCAGGTTATGTCGGCGAGGATGTTGAAAACATTCTTCTGCGGCTGATACAGGCGGCAGACTTTGATATTGCAAAAGCCGAAAGAGGCATTATTTATGTGGATGAAATAGATAAAATTGCAAGAAAATCTGAAAACCCCTCCATTACCCGTGATGTAAGCGGTGAGGGCGTACAGCAGGCTCTCCTGAAAATACTTGAGGGGACAGTGTCCAATGTTCCTCCGCAGGGAGGAAGAAAGCATCCTCAACAGGATTTTATACAGATCGACACGACAAATATTCTGTTTATATGTGGCGGTGCTTTTGACGGTTTGGAAAAGACTGTTGAAAAGCGTTTGGGTTCGTCATCTTTCGGATTCAACGCCGATATCAAATCCAAAGTTGAGCTTGATACTACAAGCTGGATGCAGGATGTGATTCCGCAGGATCTGGTCAAATTCGGTTTGATCCCCGAGCTTGTCGGACGACTTCCGGTTGTAACAGCATTGAACGGTCTTGACGAAAATGCACTTGTTCGTATTCTCAAAGAGCCGAAGGATTCACTAATCAAGCAGTATACTAAGCTGTTTGCTATGGATACGGTAAGCCTTGAATTTGAAGAAAATGCACTTCTTGAAATTGCAAGAAAAGCGATCGAAAGACATACAGGTGCAAGAGGACTGCGTTCTATTATGGAAGAGCTTCTGAAAAACCTGATGTATGAAGCACCGTCCGACGAAACGATTTCAAAAATCGTAATTACGGCAGATTCTGTAAAAGGTGACGGCGAGCCAATTGTGGAAAGAACGAAAAGCAAGAAGAAAGGTCGCAAATCGGCTGATGCTTCAAAAACTACCAAAAAGAAAGCAAAACGTGATACAGCGTAAGTAAGATGAGCGGAAACTTTGTTTCCGCTCTTTATCATTAAAGACAAGGAGTGTTGAGATGAGATATACCACATTATTAATGGATGCCGATGATACAATTTTTGATTTTCCGCAGTGCGAGTATCATGCACTGAAAAACACATTGGAGTATTATGACCTTGCTTTCAGCAAGGAAGTTTATCATAAATTTAGCGGTATCAATGCAAAGCTCTGGAAAAAATTTGAAGTGAATGAAATTACACGCTCCGAATTAAGAATACAGCGTTTCCGTGAGCTGATCGAAAAGTGCTTTGATAGTTTTGAGAAAGTCGAAAAGCTGGCAGACACATATGTTGAAAAGCTTTCCGAGCAGGCAATATTGCTTGATGGTGCATACGAGGCAGTGGAAGAATTATCAAAGCATTATCGTATCTATATCATTACCAACGGTTTAAAGCCTGTTCAGCGTGGACGTTTTGCAAGGACGGAGCTTACGAAGTTTATCCAAAAGCTATATATTTCCGATGAAATGAATGTGCAGAAACCAAGCAAGGCATTTTTTGATCATGTGCTGAACGATATACCTGAAAAAGACAAAAGTAGAATTCTTGTTGTGGGAGATTCGCTGACTTCCGATATGCAGGGCGGCAAAAATGCAGGACTTGCGACCTGCTTATATGACCCGAAAAACAAAACAGCAATGCCGCATGAATTGTGCGATTATAAAATTACGAAACTTACGGATATTCTGAAAATCGATTCGGAGGGCAGTTTATGAAATTTACTGTACCGCAGGAGCTTGACGGAATCACAGTACAGAACTTTCTGCGAAAGCACTGCTTTGTTTCCGCTCGTATGTTGACAAAGCTGAAGCGTGTTGAAAACGGAATCACGCTTGACGGTAAGCTCATCAGAAGCATTGATATTCTTCATGGCGGTGATACAGTCAAACTAATTCTTCCAAAAGAAAGTGTACATATTGAACCTGTGAACTTGCCGCTTGATATTGTTTACGAGGATGAATGGCTGATCGTTTACAATAAACCGCCGTTCATGCCCGTGCATCCGGTCCGCGACCACCAGCTTGACACACTTGCCAATGCAGCGGCCTTTCATGCGGCAAAGATGGGAGAGAACTATACATTTCATGCAATTAACCGACTGGACAAAGATACATCAGGCTTGGTGCTTGCGGCAAAAAACGCCTACAGTGCATCGTTTCTTCCAAACCATACAGAAAAGCGCTATATTGCACTTTGTGAGGGGAAAATTACAGGTAGCGGAACAATAGATGCACCCTTGCGGCTGAAAGAGGGGCATACCATACAGCGTGAGATAGGAGAAGGCGGTGTCCGTGCGGTAACGCATTATACTGCGGTGAAAAATTATGGAGAGGATTATACTCTGCTTGAAATTCGTCTTGAAACAGGCAGAACGCATCAAATTAGGGCGCATTTTTCGTGTATCGGTCATCCGCTTGCCGGAGATGATATGTACGGTGGTAGTAGAGAGCGTTTTCCTCGCCAATGTCTGCACTGTGCGGAACTGTGTTTTACTCATCCTGGAAGCGGCGAAAAAATGACAATAAGAAAAGAATTCGATTTTTTTGAAGACAATTGATTAATTTGGTATTATTGAAAAAGCTTACATAGAGTTTTGTGAAGAAAACCTCGTTCCTGATAAAGGAACGAGGTTTTATAGTATTCAATTATTATTTTTGTTCTTAAAATAATGCTCCGTGCATATATTTAAATATATCACCGCTTTACGGTCAGCAGAGATTATTTAAAGGGGGAGATACTTTCACGTCGTTGTCGAAAGCAGAGAATACATAAATTTTGAGGTGCAACACAGCCGGATTTTGAATATAATATAGGGAGCCTCTAAAAAATTTCTTCACGGCAGCTTTGCAATTGATTTTTCCGTAAACGTTGTTGTCAGGCCTTGTCTAGAAAAAATCAATGTATGCAAATCTGATCGTGTCCCGTATTTTTAGAGAACCCCTGGTAATAAAATTGTGCTGATTCCGAAAGCGGTGATTAAATCGTCCAATGCAGGACAAAATAATTATATCAGCACATAACAGCAGTCAATCGCTGCATTAAACAAAAATTCGGAGCGTGAAAAGCTATGCTAATCAGACGAGGAGATATTTATTATGCCGATCTCAGCCCGGTTGTTGGCTCGGAACAAGGGGGGATACGCCCTGTTCTGATCATACAGAACAATGTCGGCAACCGCTACAGCCCGACAGTGATTGCAGCCGCTATTACAAGCCGTGGCACAAAGGCGAAGCTGCCTACGCATATCAAATTATATGCAGATAATAGCGGACTGTCAAAGGATTCCGTTGTTTTGCTTGAACAGATACGCACGATAGACAAGCGGCGACTGAAAGAAAAAATGGGCGCCCTCAGTCCTTATGATATGAATAAGGTTGACGAGGCATTGTCGATAAGCTTTGGACTTGGCGCAGAAGATGTTCATCGGCAACATAATATCTCATAGAATAATTGAAGGCAGTGCCGCATAGATATTATTATGATCTGTGCGGTACTGTTTTATTTTTTGGCGTTCGGAAAAGACAAATTATTTATGGCAGTTATGTTATGATATTTTCGTAAGGAAAAATACAAAGTTATATTGTTCAGGGGGCAAGGATGGCAAATGAATACGCCATTCATTATGCGTTATAAAAGGAGGGAGCGGTTGGAGCAGACGGTTTATGCGGATATTCTTTTTTGTGTAAATTTCGTGATCGATTATATCATCCTGCTTACGGTCAGGCGGTTTCTTTCTCTTTCGTGCAGACAGCGGCGGCTGCTTCTGGGGGCAGCAGTCGGAGGAATAAGTTCTTTTGTGATTCTGCTTCCGCCGCTGCCATCAGGCGTGTCAATGGTATTAAGCGTGATCACAGCCTGTCTTGTGGTTGGGGCAACATTTGCGCCTATGGAGAAAAAAATATATATTAAAACCGCTGCCGCATTTTTTTTGATCAGTTTTGTCTACTGCGGTGCAATGATAGCAGTATGGTTGGTATTTTCACCGCAAAATATTTTTATCAGAAACAGTAGTGTCTACATCGCTATGTCACCGATCAGCCTTGTGATCACTACCGTAATATGCTATGTGATTTTGCGTATTATCATGCGTATCACAGGAAGAAACGAAATCAAAGATACCTCCTGTTTGATTAAAGTGGAGTATGAGGGAAACACTATCAGCTTAAACGGAAAGATAGATACAGGAAATACACTCAAAGAGCCATTTTCAGGAGAACCGGCAATTGTTGCGGCAGCGGACAATTTTAAAAATATATTTTCGCTACCGTCTTTTGGTACAGATTATCCTGAAACCTTGCCGAAAGGGATACGGATGATTCCGTTTTCTTCTGTCGGCGGCGAGGGGCTTCTCCCATCATTCAAAAGCGATAATATCATCATAAAGCATGAAGGGAGGGAATTCAGAGTAAGTGCCTATGTTGCCCTGTGCAGCGGCGACAAAATCATAGGAGGAGAAAATGCACTTGTGCCATATGAACTGATACCATAAAAAAGAATAATGACCGGAGTTTTTTGTTAAGTTGAAGTTGTTGTGTGGAAAGGGGATAACACATGAAAAGGTTTGAATATGTTTCTGAAATGGTGACATCAAAAATTGCGGCGTTGAAAATGATGATCATGGGGAAGGAAGGCATTTATTACATAAACGGCCCCGAAACCTTGCCACCGCCTTTGAAATCAGATGAAGAAGCAGAAATTATGCAACGAATACAAAACGGTGACGAAAACGCAAGAGAGCCGCTGATTACGCATAACCTAAGACTTGTGGTATATATCGCTAAGAAATTTGAATCCTCCAATGTATGTGTGGAGGATTTGATCTCGATCGGAACGATAGGGTTGATCAAAGCGGTCAATACCTTTCGTCCCGAAAAAAATATCAAGCTTGCGACTTATGCTTCAAGGTGTATCGAAAATGAGATATTAATGTTTTTGAGAAAAAGCTCACAGCAGAAAAACGAAATTTCAATCGATGAGCCGCTGAATGTTGATTATGACGGAAATGAGCTTTTAATTGCCGATATACTCGGTAGTGATAGCGATACCGTCAATATCAGGATTGAAAAGGAATCGGAGGAACGTCAGCTTTTACAGGCTGTCAGCAAACTGAACGAACGGGAATTATCCATCATGGAGCTGCGTTTCGGTCTGAACGGAAAGAAGGCACATACCCAGAAGGAGGTAGCCGATCTTCTTGGAATATCACAGTCGTATATTTCAAGGCTTGAAAAGAAAATTATCCGCCGCCTACGCAAAGAAATTACCGAAGAAAGCAAAAGCGCTTAAATAAATTGAAAATTTGAACACGAACTGCCTTGTGCAGTCACGCAACGCCTGCTATATGGTGTTCATCCATTTTTTGTGTTTGAACACAAAGAAGGATATCAGCAGTCGGACACATTCTTCAAGTGATAAAATAAAGTAGACATAAACGATTGGCAGACTGAGTGCATAGGCACTGAGCAGTGCGAGCGGTACACCGAACCCCCATGTTCCTATTATGTCTATTATCATGATGATTGCGGTTTTTCCTCCGCTTCTGAGGACACCGCCGCCTATGATCATATTCAGTACCTTGACGGGGGATATGAGAGCAAATGCGAGCAATATTTGCTGTGCTGTTATTTTTACTTCGTCCTCTACATGATAAATATCGGTATAGAAACCTCTTAACAGGATAAGACCGACGGATAAAATGACAGAACCTATGAATCCATACAGTACCAGTTTTTTGGATTTCTGATATGCTGCATTATAATCCTTTTTTCCAAGTTCTTTTCCAATCAGAATTCCTGCTGCTTGAGCAATACCGCTCAATGCACCGATCATTAAACCTTGTATTGGATATGTCAGAGTCATTGCTGCACAGTCTGATGTTCCGAGATGACCGTAAACGGAAGCATAGATATTTTCGCCCACGCTCCATAAAAATTCTGTGATGAAGATAGGGAAGAGAATCAGAAGATATTGTTTGTAGGTCATTTTGGTTAAATGTACCGAAAAGAAAAAGTGTTTCTGATTCTTTTTCAGAACAACAATAAATGCAGCGAGCAGCAGGATAAAATTAACGCATTGTGCAATTACCGTTGCAATCGCTGCACCATTAACTCCCATAGCAGTAAAACCAAGCTTTCCGAAAATCAGAAGGTAGTTAAAACCTGTATTGAATATTGCGGCAATAATGCTGATATACAGCGGCAGAGAGGCTTTTTCCATACACCGCAGCATGGTAGACAAAAGTGTACTTCCGGCAAGAGGAATAAAGGTGACAGAGATAATTCTCAGATAATCTGCCGCTATCGCAACGGTGTTTTGGTCGTCGGTGTATATTCCCATGATTTGCTGCGGAATCAATACGCATATTGCTGTAAACAGTAGGGCGGTCAGTGCTGCGGCCGCACCATTTACGGAAAAACTGCGGTTTACCTCGTCCTCGTCCTTACTTCCGAAATACTGTGAAATCATGATGCCTGCCACTGCTCCGACAGCGGCAATGATAACAGAATAAATTGACGAGAATTTTCCGGCAAGACCTACAGCGGCGATATTCAGACTTCCCGTACTGCCAATCATGATCTGGTCGATAATGCTGAACGAGGACTGTAACATACTTTGAAGTGCCACAGGGATAGAGATTTTGATAACGGAATTTAAAAATGAGGATTTTTCTTTCATAGCGACTCACTCCTTACGGATCGTTTCTACTTAGATTATAAAGGAGAAAGTCGGAATTTACAAAGGTTAAACGCATAACCTGTGCCAAAATTAGTGTAACTGTTTTGTGTATTTTGCCGTGCTGTTTCTGGTAATCAGCTCAACAGGAAGTCTGATGATACTTCCTTCCTTTTCGTGCTTTTGAAGTTCTTTCAGAACAGATACGGCTGTTTTTGCCCTTGATTTGCAGTTCTGGTGTACCGATGTAAGACTTGGTACGATTTGTCTGCAAATCGGTGTATCGTCAAAGCCGGATATAGATATATCACCAGGAATTTTAATGCCGTTTTCCATCAGAAACTGCATCAGCTCGACTGCATAAAAGTCCGATACGGCGAATACTGCCGAATACATTTTAATTTCATTCATCTTTTCTTCATAGAATTGTATTCGCTCTTCGCTGTTGAGTGGGATTTGCAAGTAATCTGCAGAAAGTGCGTGTTCTTTTGCGGCCTTTTTAAAACCGTTCCAGCGTTCCAGATCCATGCAGGTAAAGTTATCGGAAATGCAGAGAAGTTTTTTATGTCCGAGTTCTGCAAAATGCTTTCCGACCTGATATCCTCCGTCAAAATTGTCAATTGTAATATTGCTTATTCTGTTAGGCTTATCAAAAAAACCGTCATAAACCACAAACGGAATTCGTATGGAAGATCGCAGTTTGTCATAATCCTGATCACAGCAAAAACCAATCAGTACCATTCCCGATACATTCCACATGGAAGCAAATCGGATGATATCGGATGTTTCCGTAGTTATTTTTATCATCAAAAAATATCCGTTCTTGTCTGTTTCATATGACAGATAATTGACCGCCGAGGAGATAAAGGGATCTTCCAGAACACGACCTTCATATTTTTCGTGATCATTGATGATAACGCCTATGATTCTTGAATTGTTCTGTGCAAGCAGAATACCTGCCATGCTTGGGATATACTTTCTTTCCTCCAAAAGCAGTTGTACTCTTTTGACAGTTTCATCGGATATTTTCTTTGTTTTTCCGTGAATCACATTTGATACGGTTGCTGTGCTGACGCCCAGCTCTTCTGCAATATCTGCAATTCTTACTCTTTCATTTTCAGCCATACGGATTACCTCTTGATAACGTTTTATTTGATTATACATTAAGCAAATAAAATATTCAATGTGCGGACTGCGCTCAAACTTTTACAATACATAAATTTATTGTCACACATAAAGTTCCGGATTTATTTAAAACACAGAAAAGTTCCGGAAAAGTTCCGGATTTATTTAAAACATCTTGACAAAGCAGAGCATTTTGTGTATAATATATATGTTTCGTGTATGAGTTGGAGGAATAATTTTCTATTTTCAACTTTCAATTTAATAAGCGGGCGTGGTGAAATTGGCAGACACGCAAGATTTAGGTTCTTGTGCCGTAAGGTGTGCAGGTTCAAGTCCTGTCGCCCGCATTAAACTCAAAAAGTCCGATTTTTCGGGCTTTTTTGCGTTTTTACTCCACATTGCTGAATTTGCGTATTTGTAGTAAAAAATAACTTCCGACGAACGGCTTGTGCACACTTCGTATGCTATAATAGTACTAATATTATTTCAAAAATCGGGCATAAGGATGGATAATTATGAGCGAGTTAATACAGCGGATCGGGATACCGTTATTTATCCAGATCATCATAGAAAGTTGGAATGGTGTGTTTTTGCTGATTATGATCTTTTCGATGATCCTCGGCAAGCGATTGAACAGATCTAACAGATTTATGAATAAGGTAAAGATACCGCTCACGAATGAGATCATCATATTTTATATAGCTATATTTCTATATAATATTTTTGATATATTCATTTGTTTGGCAAACGGTAATACAAGTACATATAGCTTTTATATGGAGCGTGTTGCAACAATCGGCTATTTCGCTGTCGGTGCTTTTCAGACACTTTTTTTCCTTCAGCTTATTAAAAAGCAGATTGCAGAAAAGAACGGTCTTGATAAACTCAAAAAGATAACATTTGCATTTCAGCTTTTACACATACCATGTCTTGTTTTACTTGCAGTAACACCGTTTACGAATGCACTTTACTATTTTGATGAGCATAATGTATATCACCGTGGGCAATTCTATGATGTATGGAATTATACCACGATCATTTCATTTATTTTTATTATAGTAGTATACATTGTCCGCCGAAAAAAAATAGATTGTTTTCTCAGTCAAGTTATCATTATTGCTTCTGTGATCCCGTTGATTGCCTTTATCCTTAATTCTATTTACTCGAGTGTCAGCTTCAACAATATTTCTGTTTCAATTACTGCACTGTTTATCTTTTTACTGTTTGAAAAGCATAAAACCGCCGTTTCAGTACAGAATGCCCTTGAGCTTGAAAAGGTGCAGACACAGCTTGCGAAAAGTCGGCTTGCTCTTGAGCATAGCAAGAATCAAACCTTGATGGCACAGATACAGCCGCATTTTATCAATAATTCTCTGATGGCTTTGCATTGTCAATGCTATGATTATCCTGAAATATACGAAAGTATTACAAATTTTTCACGCTATCTGCGCTCTCATTTTGAGGCTCTCGGCGATATAAGACTAATTACTTTTGAGCAGGAAATGGAAAATATCGAAGCATATCTTGCATTGGAGAAACGTAATTTTGAAGGTCGGCTGACGGTAGAATATGATATTAACTGCGATGATTTTATGATCCCTGCATTGTCTGTTCAGCCGCTTGTGGAAAACGCCGTTCGTCACGGTGTTGCGACCTATAAAGAAGGCGGTACTGTACAGATCAACGCTCACAGAGCAGACGGCAAAATTATTATCGAGATCATTGATAACGGTTTGGGTAAAAGCAACATTACCGATCATCAGAAAACCCGGAAGGGAATCGGTATTGAAAATGTTCGTGCAAGGCTGAAGTCAATGAGCCGTGGCAAACTGGATATTATTAGTAGAGAACACGGTACAACGGCAAGAATTACGATAGATGATATAGGAGATAAAAGAGGAATATAACTAATAATGTTGATTATGTACAATAAAATAAGAAAAATATCATAGATATTCTATACCGAAATCTTGTAAAAACCGTTTGTAAAATGCAGCAGCGTAATTGACAAATCAGCGAAAATGTGTTAAAGTAATCAGTGTTAGCTAACGCTGATCACTGATAAAGGAGATGAACGATATATGCCAAAGGATAAATCTGCAAGCCATGAAAAAATTATTTTAGCTGCAATGGAAGAATTTACCGAAAAGGGTTTTCGTGATGCGTCCATTCGTGCTATCGCTAAAAAGGCAGGCATTACCTCGGGCGGTTTGTATCGTCATTTCAAGGACAAAGAGGATATGTTCAATTCTTTGGTCGAACCTGCTGAGAAAAAGCTCGAACAGTGGATGAATAGCCATGTTGAGCAGGGGTATGCTGCACTGTATTCCGGTGATTTGACCGGAATGTGGGATAGTAACGAGACAGAAATGGTGACAGAAGTAATGTATCCTTACCGAAAAGAGTTCAAGTTGATCTTCTGCTGTTCTCAGGGAACAAAATATGAAAATTTCCTTGAAAAAATCATAATATATTCCCAGGAAAGTATGAAAGAAGCATTTGAGGGGTTCAAAAAGCAGGGATTTACCGTTGTCGAACTCAGCGATAACGAGCTCCACATGATGATGAGTGCCTATATCAACGCTTTGATCCAGCCAATCATGCACGACTATTCCGAAGAGGACACAAAACATTATATAAAAACGATTGAAACCTTTTTTATGCCTGGTTGGCATAAAGTGGTCGGTTGCTAAGAGCCTTAGGGCTCTTATTTTTTTGTTAGTGATCAAAAAGTGGTTAAGGATAGCTAACCAAAAAAATAATTGATTACAAAGGAGTGTTATTGTGAGTAACAAGAAAGAAAAAGAGAAAAAGCCGTCAGATTTTTCCCGTCTGATGGGATATGCAGGCAAGAGAAAAGCTCTTACCTATATGTCGCTTGTACTGTCTGCATTAAGCTCGGTGCTGTCGGTTGCACCGTTGATCTTCATATTTGAGATCGTCAAAGAGGTGATACAGGTCTATCCCGATTTTACAAAGGCGGAGCATATCGTGCAGAATGGCTGGCTTGCCGTGATATTTGAATTGGTCTCAATGCTTGTATATGTGGGTTCGCTTATGTGTTCTCATGTAGCGGCTTTCAGAGTAGCAAGCAATATCAGGCTTGATCTGCTTTCACATATAACAAAACTTCCGGTAGGAGCGATAGAAAGTTTTGGTTCCGGTAAAATCAGAAAGATCGTTAATGATTCTTCAGCAGCAACGGAAACATATCTTGCACATATGCTTCCCGATATTATCAACGGTTATGTTATTCCAATAGTAATGGTAGTGATTTTGTTTGTTTATGACTGGCGTTTCGGACTGGTCAGCCTTCTGCCGATCGTACTGAGTTTTGCGGCAATGGCGAAAATGATCGGACCGCAGATGGTCGAGGATATGAAAAAATATCAAAACTCACTTGAAGATATGAATAATGAGGCAGTTGAGTATGTGCGGGGAATTCCCGTTGTCAAAACCTTCGGGCAAACAGTACACAGTTTTTCCCGTTTTAAGACATCCATTGTCAATTACCGTGATTTCTGCATCTCTTACACAAAGAGTATGAGATCGCCTATGGTGCTTTTTACGATGTTTATTAATAGTACTTTTGGTTTTATTGCCGCTTTGGCATTGATTCTTGCGCAGGGAACGAATATACCGCAGGATATCATTCTGAACTTTATTTTCTATGTGATCATAACACCGATTATCACTACTTCATTCCAGAAAATCATGTTCTCCAGCGAAAGTCAGATGAGGCTTTCAGATGCATTCAAGCGTTTTGATTCCATACTTGAATTAAAACCGATCAACACAAACGGTAAATCAAAACCCGAGAAAAACAGTGTTGTTCTCAAAAATGTTTCATACAGATATGACGGAGCAGAAAATGATGCTGTAAAGAATATTAGTTTGAATGTTCAGCCGAATCAGAGAGTTGCATTTGTAGGACCTTCAGGCGGCGGAAAAACGACGATTGCAGAGCTTATTTCACGCTTTTTCGATGTGACTGACGGGGAAGTATTGATAGGAGGAGCAAATGTAAAGGAAATGAATAAGAACGAGTTAATGGATACCGTGTCTTATGTATTTCAGGACAGCAAACTTCTCAAAGCGACTATTGTTGATAATGTGCGTCTTGCAAGACCGCAGGCAAGCGATGATGAGGTAAAAGCGGCACTCAGTGCGGCTCAGTGTGATGATATTATTGCAAAACTTCCCAACGGCATTAATACAGTTATAGGAGCAAAAGGAGTATATCTTTCCGGTGGAGAAATGCAGAGAATTGCAATCGCAAGAGCAATACTGAAGGATTCTCCGATCATTGTACTTGACGAGGCGACCGCCTTTGCCGACCCTGAAAATGAAGCGCTGGTTCAGAAAGCATTTGAAAAACTGTTGAAGAATAAAACAGTGATCATGATCGCACACAGACTTTCTACTGTACAAAATGCCGATGTGATATTTGTGATAGATGGCGGTAAAATTGTACAGCAGGGTACACACAAGGAGCTTTCTGAAAAAGACGGCTTATATAAAAATATGTGGCTTGATTATCAGAAGTCAGTAAAATGGAAGGTAGGTGCCTGATAATGGTAAAAACAATGATGAAAAAATATGCGCTGACCGAACAGGGGGCAAAGGATCTTTTGAAAGCAATCGTCAGCGTGACACTTTTTAATATTGTTCTTATGATGCCGGTAGGAGTACTTTATTTTATGGTTGCCGATATGCTCGGCGGAAATATTCCGGAAAATCATATTCCTCTTTTTATAGGTGGGATCATAGGAATATTGATTCTTGTAGTTGTGACGGAGTTTATTCAGTATAATGCGACATTCTTTGCAACATATAAGGAATCGGGCGCAAAGAGAATCGTTCTTGCAGAAAAGCTGAGAAAACTTCCATTATCGTATTTCGGCAAAAAAGACCTTACTGATCTTACATCAACGCTTCTTTCCGATACCGAAACAATGGAGCATACCATGTCACACCAGATACCGCAGTTTTACGGTGCAATCATTTCTACGATTTTGATTTGTATACCGCTGTGTTTCTTTAATTGGAAAATGGCTTTAGCGGCACTTTGGGTGCTGCCGCTATCACTTATCATAGTTGGAACTTCCAAAAATGTGCAACTTCATTTTTCAAGAAAGCATAAAGAGGCAAATCTTCATTTGCAGGACGGCGTTCAGGAATTTGTTGAAGCAGCGAGGGATCTGAAATCGAACAATGCCGAAGAGAAATATTTTAATAAACTCAAAAAGAATATATTTGCAATCGAGGGTACAGCGATACGTAATGAGTTAGGTGCGGCAGTGTTTGTTATATCGGCACAGATGCTGTTGAAATTCGGTATTGCAACGACTGCTCTTGTCGGTGCAGCTCTTCTTGTGAGTGGCGAGATCGATGTTCTTGTATTTTTTATGTTTATGCTGGTAGTATCGAGAATTTACGAGCCGATGAGTACAACGCTGATTTCTCTTGCAGCTATTAATTCATTGCAGGTAAATGTTGACCGTATGAATCAGCTTGAATATTATTCCGAGCAGAAGGGCGAAGAAAAGCTGACAAACAATGGCTATGATATTGAATTCAAAAATGTAGGATTTGAATATAACGCCGAGAAAAGTGTTCTTGACAATGTCAGCTTTACGGCAAAGCAGAATGAAGTGACAGCACTTGTCGGTCCGTCGGGCGGCGGAAAGACCACGGTTTCCCGTCTTGCGGCACGGTTCTGGGATATCAGTAAGGGAACGATCACAGTCGGCGGTATGGATATCGGCAAGACCGACCCCGAAAAACTGCTTTCTTTGTATTCAATCGTATTTCAGGATGTAACGCTGTTCAATAATACGATAATGGAAAACATCAGGATCGGAAAAAAGGACGCAAGTGATGAAGAAGTTATTGCTGCTGCGAAGCTTGCTAATGTGGATGAATTTGCATTGAAGCTCCCTGACGGATATAATACGGATATCGGTGAAAACGGTTGTAAGTTGTCGGGCGGCGAACGTCAAAGAATCTCAATAGCGAGAGCCTTCCTGAAAAATGCACCGATTATTCTTCTTGATGAAGCAACGGCTTCTTTGGATGTTGAAAACGAAACACATATCCAGCAGGCATTATCAAGACTGATCAAAAATAAAACCGTCCTTGTAATTGCACACAGAATGAGGACCGTAGCAGGTGCAGATAAAATCATTGTGCTGAAAGACGGAACGGTAGTGGAGCAGGGCAAACCTGACAGCCTGATCAAGCAAAACGGTATTTTTGCCAATATGGTAAAACTACAGCAGCAGAGCGAAAGCTGGAATATTCAATAATCCTATATAATATAAGCATAGTCAAAGTACTGACGAAAGTTGGTACAAGACTATGCTTTTTTTGTTATTATCTATTGCATATTTGAGTTAAATATGATATAATTCCCTTGGTTAGATAAGTCTAACTATGGGAATTATGGTAAACGACAGATGTATTTGCCTTATACTGTCATTATGAGTGTAAGCGAAGGATCTTTGAAAGATTCCTACCCCTTTCAGAATGATATGTTCGGATTCATGTTTCTCGAAATTATAATAGGAAATTTTTAATGGCGTTTACTTTAACCTTTGGAATCAAGGAAGGAAATGAAATGGACTTAATGATATTATTTTCGGGATTGATGATTCCGTTTTTAGGGACATCAGCCGGAGCGGCAATGGTGTTTCTGATGAAAGGAAAAATCAATCAGAAAATCGAAAAGCTGCTTTTGGGTTTTGCTTCGGGGGTGATGGTAGCGGCATCCGTATGGTCGCTTCTGATACCTTCCATAGAAATGTCGAAAGACCTGCAACTTGAATTTATCCCTGCGGCAGCAGGCTTTCTGCTCGGTATTGCATTTTTGCTGTTACTTGATACGATAATACCGCACCTTCATATAGAAAGTGGCTCAAAAGAGGGAATAGAAGTGAGCAAATTCAGAAAAACAACCATGATGGTATTTGCGGTAACGCTGCATAATATTCCCGAAGGTATGGCGGTCGGTGTTGCGCTTGCCGCTGCTCTGAAAAACGGAGGAGAGATAACGGTTGCCTCGGCTGCCGCACTTTCAATAGGTATCGCAATACAGAATTTTCCTGAAGGTGCAATCATATCAATGCCGCTGAAAACAGAGGGTATGTCAAAGCTGAAAGCGTTTGTGCTTGGCGTTTTATCGGGAGCGGTTGAACCTGTATTCGGACTAATCACGGTTCTTCTGACAGGATTGATTTTGTCTGCTATGCCTTATTTGCTTTCATTTGCAGCAGGAGCGATGTTCTATGTTGTAGTAGAGGAACTAATCCCCGAATCTCAGGTAGGGAAACATTCCAATATTGCCACAATCGGTTTTGCACTGGGGTTTGTGCTGATGATGATACTTGATGTTTCGTTCGAGTAAATTGACTGCACAGGCACTGAACGGAGAATACTGTGATTGCTGGTATATGTCGGTGATCAAAGTTCTGTTTTAGAACAGCACAAGGATTCAGAGAAGATTTATCAAAAGCAATAATAATTGATAATTGAAATTTCGAGGGAGCAGAGAATGAGTATATCGGGAAAGTTAGCTATGACTGCACTGAAATTGTTTTTCAAAAAGCTTCAAATTACAGATGTGGAAAAAGAGCTTGAGAAATGTAAGCAATTTAACGAGAAGCATCGATTTGTTATGCCGAAGGATAAAAAAGCATATTATGAACTCATCATTACAGCAGTAAATTATCCTTGTCTTGTAATTCGTTCGAGAAAAAGGAAAAGCAGCGGCAAAGCTGTATTGTTTATTTACGGAGGAATCAATTCTGCTTGGAAAATACATCTCGGTATGGCAAGAAGATATGCAGACAATACGGGAGCCGACATATGGTTTCCCATTTATCCGTCTGTTTCTGAGGTCAATATAACCAAAAGTATAGATGTTCTTTACGAGGCATACAAGACGATGATGAGTAATTATGATGCCTCAAAAACAGTGATTGTCGGAAATTCCTTTGGCGGCACATTTGCTATGGAATTGATCAATTGGAATAACAGAAAAGGAATGCCGTTAAAAATGCCGGCTCTGATCATTGCACATTCACCGGGCGGCGTACCCGATACTGATGAGGATTGGAAGCTGATGGAAAGTTATGCCGATAAAGATCCGGTGATAGATATATCATTGGTTAAAACGGTTGCAGAGCTGACTGCACACGGTGAGGAAGTGCCGAAGCATGCAATCAGCCCTGTTTATGAGGATTTTCATAATGCTCCCCCGACATATATGTATTATGCCGAGGAAATATTAGCGGCTAATGCAGAGGCGTATAAAAGAGCCTTTAAAAGAGACGGTGTTGGTGATAGACTTCATATTTCGATTGAAAAGAATATGATGCATAGCTATTCGAGTATGCCAATTTTCCCTGAGAGTAAGAAAGCATATTACGAGGGCATCAATTTGATCAATGAAATTTAGTATCACGATAATTAAATTTAAGAAGAAGAGAGGAAAAAGTATGTACGAAACAAAAATCTCTGATGGACGTTGGATAGCGTATGATATTCCCGGCAATATAGGCTGGATTGCTTATATTACCGGATTGATCCTTGCCATGATAAACAAAGTGGATCTTATTTCAGTGATTGCAGTTGTACCTGCGATCCTTATGTTGACAGGAGTTATTGAACTAATCAGCGAGAGAATTGTAAAGCTCGACAGGATTTTGCCAAAAATCAGATTATACCGAGGCTTCGGAGCACTTACAGCAGGCGGTGTGATTGGCTCGGTCGTTTCGGTAATCGGTATGGTTGTTGAGATTATCGGCGGCAATGAATGTATTTATCAGATAATCATGCTTGCGGGAGCAGTGCTTTGCTTTATATTCGGAGGGCTACTGCTGAAGGGTTACAAAAAACAGGAAGGATAAATTCAGCGGAGTGAACAAAATGCTCGTTATTGCGGTATATCATTAAGAAAACATTTGTATATGTTTTCCTAGCCTTTATAGGTCAGTGAAGAACAATTCTGCGGTTTTGTAATACCCTTTACACCTTCTATGACGTAATTATAAGGTGATGAAGCGGTAACAACCTCAATATCGGAAAGTAAACTTGCACCGAAGTGTTTGTGTACATGAAAATGTCAGTGAAATATCCGTTATCTATAATTGATCGTTCAAATGATCGATCAATTCTCCCTTGATGTCAATAATTCTTTCAAATTCAATTTTGATAGGTTCGATATTTCTGTTCTCAATATCCTCCGAACCATAAAGAATCAGTGTTGATGCAGTCGCATCAACTGCTTTGACCTTTCCGGTAACTGTTTTATAACTTCCGCCCGATTTTTTTGCGTCGGGTTGAAAATAGATAACGGACACGGCAGGAATATTATCATTTTCAAGAACATCAGTAATGAAACTGAGTTTTAGATTGAGAATTTCAAGCTGATATTCTGACAGCTCTGTTTGACTATCTGTAAGTCTTGCTTCCTCCTGCACCATGGCATCATAGCCTGTCAGTGCTGCAAACGGTGCAAACTGAGCAGCACGATTGAGCTTTGACATCGGCGGATGTTTTTTTGATTTATGTGCAGGCAGATCAATGATATCATCATATCGTCCCATTATGCCCTATGACCTCCGATTTGTTTATTACGGTCTATGGTAGTCGCACCTTCCTGTAGGTTCATCCCTTTTACAACAGAATTTTTACCTAATTTTTTTCGCAGCCTGATAACAGTTTCCTGAAGACTGCGTTCTTTCTTTTCGTCTTGTTCTGTTTTTTCAGTTTCTTCCAAATTATCAAAAAGACTAAGCTGCACTGGTTCGTTTGTCACATCATCTTCGGGAACGGTGTGATTTGCGACAACATACATTCTCCGTACAAGGAGTTTTTTATTTACGATCCTGTCAAAAAGTACCAGTGTTTTTTCGATGATATGACGCAGGGAAGAGGTCTGTTTATCAAGATTGATTGAACCATGTGCCTGTTTCGGTACTTTTCTGCCATATCGGTCGGTTTCAAATTCTCCCGAATATCCGTTGTTTTCAATATCATAACCGACTGTCAGCACGATCTGATCGATCACAAGTTTTTTATCAACAAGGTCAAGCACCAACAGCTCTGTCATTTCTTTGATAATAAGCCTTGCCTTTTCAAAATCATACGGACACGACAATACCTGACCCTGACTGATAGATTTAGACTGCGGTCTGAAATTTTTAATGTCTTCTAACGTACAGGGTTCAACGCCCCAGGCATGATCGATAAGAAGTTCTGCATTGATACCAAACAGCCGGTACAAAAACTCCTCATTCTCAACAGAACATCTTGCAATATCTCCCATTGTATGTATGCCATATTTTTTTAATTTTACTGCATAGCCTTTGCCGACACGCCAGAAATCGGTAAGCGGTTCATGCTCCCATAGAGTATGGCGGTACGACATTTCATCAAGCTCTGCAATTCTCACTCCGTCTTTATCGGGGGGCATATGCTTTGCTGAGATGTCCATTGCGATTTTGGCAAGATACAGATTTGTACCGATTCCTGCCGTAGCCGTAATTCCTGTTGTATATAAAACCTCACGGATCATTGTCATTGCCAACTCATGTGCAGTCATATGATAAGTATTCAGGTAGTGTGTCACATCGATAAAAACTTCATCGATTGAATAGACATGAATATCTTCGGGGGCAATGTACTTTAAATAAATGGAATAGATTTTTGTGCTGTACTCCTCGTATAGCTTCATTCTCGGCGGAGCAATAATATAAGACAGTTCTAAGGACGGATCGGTGACAAGTGCAGGAGCATTAAATGATGAAGATATAAAGTGATAATTGTCGTTTTCGTCTTTTAGGATATGTTTTCCTTTGATTGCTGTGCGAAGTCTTTCGCTATTGACTTCTTTTACTTTTTGGACAACTTCAAACAATCTTGCACGTCCCGGAATACCGTATGCTTTCAGTGACGGAGACACCGCAAGGCAGATTGTTTTTTCAGTTCGTGAGGAATCCGCAACAACAAGATTTGTTGTCAGCGGGTCGAGGTGCCGTTCCACACACTCAACACTTGCATAGAAACTTTTTAAATCAATTGCTATATATATGTGTTCCAAAATAAAATCTCCTTAGTCAGCAACAGGACATTCTACGAACCACCGACCGATACGGGCGGCGAACAGTTCGCTTGTCTTTTCAAAAAACAAGAATTTTTCCTCTCCGTGGATCACAACGGTATAACAATCACCGCTTCTGCCTCTTTCCAGCGTTGAAGCAGGGCGAAAGTCCTTAACGGCATCAATTTTGAAAATGCGTCCGTCGGACCAGATGATGGAACGTGGCTGCATATATCCGGTGGAGTCAAAATCGGTATTCACTTTTACATAAACTTTTTCTGAGGTTCGTTTCATCATCGTTTTCCTCCTTGCATGATTTTTGAGTAGTAATTTTATATTTCCTCACCGTGAATTAGCTTGTATCTGTCAATATCCGATTGTTTTGCATAACCTTCGGGATCAAATACACCAATCACTCTACCAATCAGATAAACAGCGTCTTCATTTTCAAAGTGCATTACCGGATAATCAGGATTCAAGGAATGCAGTCCGTCCTTTTCATATTGCTTGATGTAGGTTTCGTTTCCGATAATGAATGCTCCGATTTCTCCGAATTTCAGGTCGAAACTTCCGATAATTCGCTGTACAAGAACATCCTGACCGTTATGGAATCGAGGCTCCATACTGTTGCCGTTTATTTTGAAGATACTATCTGCATGAGCAACTTCGGGAGTGGCGTAGACATAAACAGGTTCAGCCTCGTCTTCAAATTCTGTCGGATCACCGATACCAGCAGCAAGGCTTCTGTTGAAATACAGCAAAACACGCAGGTCGGGACAGTTTTCTGCCTGTTCCACTTTCAGCAGTGTTTCTATCATTTTATCTATGGTATGCCGATGTCCTGCCGATAACTGTTCGTAGCTGTGAATGAGCTTTTGCTGACGAGGTGTGTTAATTTCGGTAGGGTTCTTCATATCAAACAGGTCATAGAAAGTAATATGCAGTGCTTTGCAAATGCCCGGCAGCAAGTTAATATCGGGGCGTGAGCGGCCATTTTCCCAGTTACTGACTGTTGTAGTAAGCACACCGACAGCATTTGCCAATGTTTTCTGTTCCATACCTGATTTTTCACGATAATATCGTATACGGCTGCAAATCACAGATAAAGATTCCTTACTTACAGATTTTCCTGTTTTGATATCAATAATATTTTCGTTGTTTTCGTTCGACAGTTCAATTTTACGTCTTGCCATCAGATGCACCTCACGATATGTATTCATTATATTTATTATAATACATAAAAATGCAAATGTAAAGCGAAATATATGTAAAATAATGGATTGATGCAATATATTAATCCATCAGTATCTATGCAACAGTTCGGTGATAAATATATTGTAGGATCGATAAAATAAAATTATCCGAACGGAACAAAAATGTCCGAACGGATTACAAAATTCCGAGTTTTCGTGTTATAGTATAGATTGCAGTTAGTTCTATTTAACTGACAAAAATTATCATGTGAAAGGAAGAAAAATATGAGCGAGAAAAAAGAAAAGAAAGGATTAAGCGGACGTGACCTTATCAATATAGGGATCTATTCTGCAATTTATTTTGTAATAGTAATGGCACTTGCTATGACAGGACTGATTCCGATTATGTTGATGTTGCTGTCCTCAATGATTGGAATACTGGGAGGTATTCCGTTTATGCTGTTTTTGACAAAAGTCAGAAAGCCCGGAATGATCTTTATTATGAGTCTTATCATGGGGATTCTAATGTTTGTTACAGGAATGACGTGGATGCCGATACCGTTTGCCATTCTGACAGGAATCATTGCAGAAATTACATACAGAGCGGGAAAATACAAAAGTATGAAGGCGGCGGTTCTGACAAGTGGTGTATTTCCTCTTTGGGCTTGCGGAAACTATCTTCCGCTTTTCCTGCAAAGAGAAGAGTATTTTGCTGACAGATCCAATTACGGTCAGGAATATATTGATACTGTAATGAACCTGACGCCGGATTGGATGTTTTGGGCTTTGATCGTTATGACATTTGTTTGCGGAATTGTTGGCGGCTTTATCGGAAAGGTCCTGCTTAAAAAGCATTTTAAGAAAGCGGGGATCGCCTGAGTGGAAGCAAAGAAAAGTTTTCTTGACCCGAGAACAAAACTGTTGCTTGTATTAATTGAAGCTGTACTTGTGCTTGCAACGGCAGGAGGGGAAAGGCTGTGGATATTTCGGCTGATATTTACCTTTTTACCGTTTTTGCTGCTGATCACGGCGAAACGTTACGGAGTTTGCATCATTGGGGGAGGGATAATGGCAGTAACGATTTTTCTGGATAATTTTGTATTTCCTTATGCCACAGGGATTATCGCAACAACTCTGCTCATTACCATTACCGTAATAACACGTTTTTTGCCTGCCTATCTAATGGGTGCCTATGTTATTAGAACAACAAAGGTCAGTGAATTTAAAGCCGCTATGGAAAAAATGCGGATCCCTGATGAACTGACGATTCCAATGTGTGTGATGTTTCGTTTTTTTCCAACGGTCAGAGAGGAAAATGCCTCTATCCGTGCAGCTATGAAAATGCGGGGGATAGGATTAGGAGGAAAAAAAGCTTCCCGGATGCTTGAATACCGTTTGGTGCCGATGATATCGTGTACGGCAAAAATCGGGGAAGAACTTTCCGCAGCAGCTCTTACGAGAGGACTTGGAAAATCAAGAAAGCGCACAAACATATGTAAAATCGGATTTGGAATTTTTGATATGATGATCTTTGCTCTTACCGCTGCCATGATCATTTACCGGACAGTGGGGGTGTTTGTATGATAAAATTTGAACATGTTGATTTTACTTATGCTGCCGCACCCGAAAAGAAAAGTCTTTCAGATATTTCACTTGATATTGCGGACGGAGAGTGCCTTCTTCTGACGGGTGAATCCGGTTGCGGAAAATCAACTTTGCTGCGTTTGCTGAATGGTTTGATACCGGAATTTTATGACGGTGAAAGAAAAGGAAAAATTATCGTTTCTGGAAAGGAAATTTCCGAAAGCAAAATAGATGATCTTGCAGGAAAAATCGGCACAGTATTTCAGAATCCGAGGTCGCAGTTTTTTAATGTAGATACGACAAGTGAGCTTGCATTCGGTTGTGAAAATCTTGCATTGCCCGAAATTGAAATTGTTTCAAGAATCCAAAAAACGGTATCGGATTTTCATATTCAAAATCTTACAAACAGAAATATTTTTGAACTTTCGGGAGGGGAAAAGCAAAAAATTGCCTGTGCATCCGTTGATGTGCTTCGTCCTGATCTTATCCTTCTTGACGAACCTTCCGCTAATCTTGATCATGACAGTACACAGTCCTTACGGCAGATGATAAAATGCTGGAAGGCAGAAGGCAGGACAATATTGATAGCGGAACATAGAATTAATTATGTCATTGACCTTGCAGACAGAATGGTGATACTAAAAAACGGTAAAGTTGCCAATGATTTAGGAAAAACCGAAATTAGATCCTTGACTGATGATACGTGTGAAAAATATGGTTTGCGTTCTATCAAAAATATCTCTCCATTGACACTTGCGAAAGAGCATCAAGAAAATGATTCTAAGGAATTGATCAGATTGACAGATTTTTCTTATGCTTATCGTGGTGCAAAGAATATTCTGAGTATTAAAGAAATGACTGTGCCGAAAAACAGCGTTACAGCCATAGTAGGGACAAACGGAACGGGAAAAACCACCTTTCTTGAATGTTTGTGTGGTATACGAAAGAATAAAGGCAGAATGATTTCAAACGGAAAAGTATATAAAAGTAAGGCGAGGTTAAAAGAAATATTTATGGTAATGCAGGATCCGAATCATCAGCTTTTTACCGAATCTGTCCTGGATGAGGTAATGATCAGTATGCCAACGGAAAATGAGGAGAAAGCAAAGCAAATCCTGAATGAGGTTGACCTTTCGGATCATGCTGACAGACATCCTATGTCGCTTTCAGGGGGGCAAAAACAAAGAACAGCACTTGCCTGTGCTATTGCTTCCGAAAGATCGATACTTTTGCTGGATGAACCGACAAGCGGACTTGACCTCAGACATATGCTTGAGGTTTCAGAAATATTAAAACAGCTTAAGGAGCAGGGAAGAACGATTCTTACTGTAACGCATGACAGTGAGTTTATCAAAAACTGCTGTGATAATGTGATAGAGTTGAGTGAGGTAAAATAATGGCTGAAAATAACGGAATAACCGTCTGGGGATCATTTCGTCATATGGCGGATATAGGAACATACAGGCTTGTTGCCGATACAGGTGAATGTGTTGTGATAAGAGTGGAAAATGAATCGGGCGAGGGTGACATGATAGTGCATAAGGTGTTTGACGGTGTATACCTAATGTATAATGATTTTCATATGTCTTATTACAATTCCGAATATCAGACAATAGAAACGATGCTTGCTGTTGATTACTGCCGTGAGGGAAGTCTAACGTTGAACTGTGACAATGGCTTATATCAGCTTAAAAAAGCAGGCAGTGTTTGTATCGACTCCCGTGTACACCATAAGGGAAAAGTGTCTTTTCCGACAAACCATTTTCATGGGATTACAATCGGGTTTGAAAGTAAATTGGCAGAAAAAACACTGATGGAGCAGGTATCGGGAATACCTTTAGATCTTTATGCGATAAGGGATAAATTCTGCAAAAAAGAGAACACTTTTATGATCAAAGAAAATAATGATCTGAAACGTCTTTTTACGGATCTTTATCATGTTCCTGAAAGAGCGAAGCAGAATTATTTCCGTGCAAAGGTTCTGGAGCTTCTGGTTTATCTTTCAGCAATAGAAACAGAAAATACTGCAAGCGAAAAAACCTATTTTTATAAAGACCATATTGAAAAAGCAGGTGCAGTTCAGCGGCTCATTACCGAAGATTTAAAAGTAAGCCATACTATAGATGAGCTTTCAAAACATTTTGATATATCACCGACGGCACTGAAAAACTGCTTTAAGCATGTTTACGGAAAACCAATTTTTACCTACCTGACTGAATATCGTATGCAGAAAGCGGCAGAGCTTCTTATTGGCAGGGCTGATTTAAGTATCGGAGATATTGCCTATTCCGTCGGATATGAAAGCGGCGGAAAGTTTTCCGGGGCGTTCAAAAAAATAATGGGCATGACTCCGAAGGAATATCGAAACCAGCCACATTAGAGGTGTATTTTGAAATTATAGATACTGAAGCGGTTTCTTAATTCGCACGATTTCGTTATTCATGACCGTAGGGATTTCTTATTTAAGCCCCCGACAAACAATCCTCGCCTCCTGAAAAACAGAGCGAGAAAGACAGGCGCAGACAGCTTCAAGCGGAGAGCAAGCAGTGCCGCAGTCACAACCACCATTCCCGAGACATCGAAAGATAGCATGACAAAGCCGACAGGGTTTTCAAAATGAAGCTCTGTCGGCTATTTTTTTAGTATTCTCATTAAGGGGATGTAACGCTTTAATGCTTTCAAAAGTGCTGCTTATGAGCCCTCTGAGGAGCGATTTTTGATAAGTAAGGTGATTTCATTACTTTGCAGGTTTGGGCGCTACACAATCCAAATAATTGCTTTACAGCGGTAAAACAATTGTGTTCAAACATTCTCGCAACCCACAGCATTTGCTTTTTCGGATAATCTCAGGTCTGGCAACAGATAATCGCTCTGTTGTGTATAGCTGACTTCAAAATTGTGTTCCATTATAAAATCCTCCAAAAATATATTCGCACATATATCACAGCACCCTGATTGCCACATTTTGTTATCACTTATTATCAGTTTTTCTTTCCCTTATCTTTGCCCTTGCGAGTTCTCGAGAACGATATAATAAAATGTGAAATCCTATGTCCGCATAAGGTGAGAAAACTGCGATAAACTCACTGTTTATCAGGATATAGATTATTTCAAATTCAAATTTTAATTTATCTTAATAACTACGATCTTTTCGACTTGCTTCGGCGGTCCTTGCTTTTGTTTGATAAAAAACTCCCCACAGAAGTCTGTGAGGAGTTTTGGTGACCCATCGGGGATTCGAACCCCGGACACCTTGATTAAAAGTCAAGTGCTCTGCCAACTGAGCTAATGAGTCATATTCAATTT
>ONGS01000035.1 GCA_900317395.1 uncultured Eubacteriales bacterium
AAACTGATTTCTATTATCAAAATAACATTCGTGATTATAATTGTACTTTTATCCCTTGCTCTGCCCGTCATGATTCTGTATTCCATAACAAATAAATATATCAAAAATCAGACAGAAAATTATGAAAAGCAAATCAACGCTCAGTCCGAACATTATGCTCTGCTATCTGAATCCAATTTCGAGCTGCGGCGTTTCCGCCACGATTACAAAAATATGTGTATCGGTCTGAGTAAGTTGATTTCCGAAGGAAAAAATACCGAAGCACTAGAAATACTGGAAAAACAAAACTTGAATATCAACCCACAACTTACCTTATTTGATACGGGCAATGGTATTGTTGATGCTTTACTTACCGACAAGCAAAAGCACGCCGATAAGATCAACACCCATATTTCATTTGAAGGTGCTGTTCCTCCGTCTGCAATCAAACCGACAGATCTTTGTGTAATATTCGGCAATACGCTTGACAATGCAATCGAAGCTTGTCATAAAATCGAAACATCTGATGAAAAAACGATTTCTGTCAGTTGTAACTGCCGCAGCGGTTTTGTGTTTATCAAAATCATCAATCCCGTAGCACAAAAAGTTCAACTGAACGGACATATTCCCGAAACAACAAAAACAGATAAGAAACATCACGGTTTAGGCTTATATTCACTTGATAAAGTTGCAAAACAGTACGACGGAGAGGTAAATTTTGAATGTGATGAAAAAGAATTCAGCGTTTCCATTGAATTTGCCCTGTTTTAAAGCCAAACCCCCGAAACAGTTCTGATACTGTTTCGGGGGTTTGGCTTTGCTATATAATTTTCAGTGATTCTTTTATTTCATCTTGTTTTCCGTCTTTTCCATAAAACGGTTGGCCTTTACGGAAAACCGTTCGTGTTTGCCTTTCGCAATCACACCTGCATGATCATAAGCTGTAAGTTCAAAGGTGAATTTTCTGTCAACGATATCTACAAGCTTTGCTTCTGCTGTTATTTCTGCTCCGAAAGGTGTTGCACTGATATGGTCAATACTGATCATCGTTCCGACAGTGGTAATTCCCTCGGAAAGATACGGCTGAACAAGCTCACAGGCAGCCTTTTCCATCAGAGCAGCTACCGCAGGAGTCGCCAATACTCTCAGCGTTCCGCTGCCCACATTCACGGCAAGCTTCTCTTCATCAACCTTTGCTGCAACCTTATTTGTCATTCCTGAAATTAATTCACTCATTTTTTACCTCTTTTCCCAAATATTCTTGATTATAAAAGAATTTGCTGATATAATTTATTATATCATATTATGCAGTTCATTAAAACAAGAAATTTTAAAATGTATTAAGCAGACAAATCTAAAAATTTCGTCCCGATCTCTGAAAAAGCAGGACGAACCCGCCAGTCATACGGAGAAAAAATCATGTCAGCTTATTATTTCAGCAGGGAGGATGCCAATATGTCAGAAGCGGCAAATGAACAAAAAACAAAGCCAAAAGCAAAAGCCCGTATCCATATGCTTGACGAACTGCGAGGATTTGCAGTCGTATGTATGGTTTTTTATCATGCTTTTTTCTCAGTCGGGTATCTTTTCGGCTGGGACTGGGGCATATCGATGATCAAATTCTTCATGCCTGCACAACCGTACTTTGCAGGACTGTTTATTGTTATCTCGGGTATTGCCTCAAACCTGAGCCATTCCAATATTGAACGAGGCACGAAATTGTTTTTTATTGCCTATATCGTTTCACTTGTGACATTTTTTGTTGTTGGTGAACAAAATACCATACGGTTCGGAATTCTACATATGCTGTCAGTCAACATGATGCTTTACGGCATACTGTCAAGATTGCTCAAACTGATTCCCATGTGGGTGGGCGTGATTCTTAATGCTGCTTTGTTTATTCTTACCATGACAGTTACTTCGGGCAGTCTCAGCATACCATTCATATGGTCATATACACTTCCGTCAAAATGGTATCAAACAGATTTTCTGTATCCACTCGGATTTATCAACAATGACTTTACTTCCAGCGATTTCTTCCCCCTTCTTCCGTGGCTCTTTCTGTTCTTTGCAGGCTGTTTCTTCGGAAGGCTTGCCGCTAAGAAAAAATTCCCGAAATTCACCTACAAAAACCATATACCGCCGCTTTCTTTTGTCGGCCGTCATGCACTACTCATATATCTTGCCCATCAGCCCGTTATATTCGGACTTTGCTATGCCGCACAATGGAGCATGGGCATGACAACATAAAGGAGGAATTCACCATGTCAGAAGAAAAAAATACCGAAACAATCAACAACAGCAATGAACCCGAAACCGCTTCCGCTCCTTTAAAAGACCCGAAAACACAGCTCAAAAAAGACAGAGACTATTTAAAAGGCAAACATATTTATGATATTGGTATGTGTCTGCTGTGTATCGTTGTGCTGCTAAGTTTAGCCCACACACTTTTAAAATTTGAGATCATCATCAACAATACCATCTGCACCTCTTATTTCGGATTTGTAATACTACTTCCTGTTGCCATGATGATCATTGGTCTTATCATCAGCAATAAGGCTGTCAAAAAATACGAAGTCAAGGAGAACGGAAAAATATCCTTAGTGATCATTTCTACTATCGGTGCGATATTGCTCGCCATAAACATACTGCAACTCGTTTCCCCTACCTACAATGTTTACATAATCAAAGATGTTACAATCAATCAGGGTGAAACACTTACCGCTGTAGAATATGTGACAACAGATATCTTTGAGCCTGCCCCCGAAAAGCTCCCAGGTTATCATTATGTGGATATTTATAAACAAAATGGTATCATCGCTCAGCGTGTCACCACAGCTTCGGTCAATAACGGCAGCTATGAAGTCAGAAACGGCAAAACAAGCGGCAAATATCTGCTCGCAGTACAAGCCCTCGGCAAGGAAGAAACCTTCCCGTTCGAGTATTGATATTGAGGATTCAGGATTTGGCCCACTATCTTTCGCTAAACCATATCCCCGGGATCAAAGTATTTTCAGAAAGGAAACATTTATGAATTACGCAACAAAACTTTCAGAGGAATTTAACATTAAAGAAGAATATGCACAAAATATCATAAATCTTCTTGATGAGGGAAATACCATTCCCTTTATCGCAAGATACCGTAAAGAAATGCACGGCACGCTTGATGATCAGACAATACGCTCCATCAGTGAGCGTCTGGAATATTTAAGAGGGTTAGACAAACGACGTGAGGAAGTTTATAACCTGATCGACGGTCTTGGCAAAATGAATGATGAGATTGCCGCTGCTCTTGAAAAAGCGTCCGTTCTCACAGAAATAGAAGATATCTACCGCCCCTATCGTCCCAAAAGAAAAACAAGAGCCTCCGTTGCAAAAGAAAAGGGGCTTGAACCGCTGGCAGACCTCATCTTTGCACAAGAAAACGGCAGTCTCAGCCAAGAAGCACAGAAATATATTGACCCAGAAAAGGGCGTTGAAACTGAAGAAGAAGCTATTCAGGGTGCAATGGATATTATTGCGGAAAATGTTTCCGACAATGCAGAAATACGCAAAAGATTGAAAAACATTATTCGTCTCAATGCGTTCCTGCGTTCCAAAGCCGCCGACCCCGAAAATGACAGCGTTTACAGACTTTATTACGATTTCGGTGAACCTGTTTCAAAAATAGCCGGTCACAGAGTGCTTGCCATCGACAGGGGCGAGCGTGAGAATTTTCTAAAAGTCACAATCGATATCCCGCCCGAAAAATGCCTGAATATCGTAAACAGACTTCTTGTCAGATCCGATAATGAATTTTCACAAACGGTCAAGTCCGCCTGCGAAGATGCCTATACAAGACTGATTTTCCCCTCACTGGAGCGTGAGATCAGAAACGAACTTACCGAAAAAGCCGACGAGCAGGCAATCGCTCTGTTTGCGCTTAATCTGAGAAACCTCCTTATGCAGCCGCCTGTAAAAGGTCATACTGCTATCGGACTTGACCCCGGCTACCGCACCGGCTGTAAGCTTGCTGTTGTTGACCCGACAGGCAGAGTTCTTGACACAGCCGTGATCTACCCGACACACAGTCAGGCACAGATTCAGAAATCCAAAACCACACTTAAAAATATGATTAAAAAATATAATGCCGAAATCATTGCAATCGGCAATGGCACAGCTTCCAAAGAAACGGAAATGTTTACCGCCGAATGTATTTCGGAAATTGACAATAAAGTCTCCTATATGGTCGTAAGCGAAGCAGGCGCATCGGTTTATTCTGCTTCCAAACTTGCTGCCGCCGAAATGCCCGAGCTTGACCTGACTCTCAGAAGTGCGGTATCGATTGCAAGAAGATTACAAGACCCTCTTGCGGAGCTTGTGAAAATAGAGCCAAAAGCAATTGGTGTCGGACAATACCAGCATGATATGCCGCAGAAACGACTGAGTGAAGCTTTAGACGGCGTTGTTGAGGACTGTGTTAATACTGTCGGTGCTGACTTGAACACTGCCTCCCCTGCTCTGCTTTCCAGAGTGGCAGGTATCAGCAAAACCGTTTCGGGAAATATTGTAGCTTACAGAGAAGAAAACGGTGCGTTCAAGTCCCGTGCAGAGCTGAAAAAGGTCTCAAAGCTCGGACCAAAGGCATTTGAGCAGTGTGCCGGCTTTTTAAGAGTACCCGAAAGTGCCGATCCGCTTGACAACACAGCGGTCCACCCTGAATCCTATGCAGCAGCAAGACAACTTTTGGAACTGTGTGGATATACCACTGAAGATATCAAAAACGGCAGTTTATCAGAACTGAACCAAAAAGCCTCTACTATAGGTCTTGACAATGCCGCCGAAAAACTCGGTATCGGCCGCCCCACACTTGAAGATATCATCACAGAGCTTTCCAAACCCGGCAGAGACCCCCGTGACGAGCTTCCGCCGCCGCTTCTGCGCACAGATGTGCTTGATATTAAAGACCTGAAAGAAGGTATGGAGCTGAAAGGCACAGTCAGAAACGTCATTGACTTTGGTGCATTTGTTGACATAGGTGTTCACCAGGATGGACTTGTCCATATTTCTCAAATCAGCGAAAAGAGGATCAAACACCCCTCCGATGTGCTGAATGTCGGCGATGTCATCAAAGTAAAAGTACTTTCTGTTGACACCGAAAAAGGAAGAATCTCACTTACCATGAAGTGAGTGTAGAGTGTGAAATCATTTATTAAAGGACCAAGGGAAGGAAAAGGATATGACAAAATATGATATTGTGTTGTTTGATCTAGACGGCACGCTAAGCGAGTCGGGCGAGGGAATTCTTGACTGTGTCCGGCTGGTTTTCAAGGAAACAGGCAGACCACTGCCCGACGAAAAAACAATTCAAAGCTTTATCGGACCGCCAATGTATGAAAGCCTTAAACGCTGCGGTTTTGACCATGATGCCGCCGAAGAGGGAGTAGAAATTTACAAAAAAAATTTTATCAAAAGCGGCATTTATAAAAACAAAGTCTATGACGGAATTTTCGAGGTTCTCGACAGTTTAAAAGCGTCAGGCATAAAGCTTGGAGTAGCTTCAACGAAATATCAAAAATTCACAGACAAAATCATAGCTATGCTCAAACTGGACAACTATTTTGAAGTGGTCGGCGGCTCAACTTCTCTTACAGGAGAAACGCCAAACGAACCAAAGCCACGG
>ONGS01000060.1 GCA_900317395.1 uncultured Eubacteriales bacterium
AGGAGGAAGGCTTATGTCGGAGGAAACACTGGTCAGACATTGCTCGCCGACAATACTCGGCATGAAAACAGGAAATATTTTCAGTCAGCGTTTTAACAGCATTGAAGAAGAACGAAGCTATATCAGAGATTTGAACAACAGGCTGATACCTAAAGGTTTGAGAGTAGTACCTTTGAGAAAACACAGCGGCGGAACGCTGATTTATGTATACAGACCGTCAATGCTGAAAAAAGACCTGAAGGACAGTAGAGCAGACAAGGTGCTCAGAGAAAGAGGGTATACCTGTGAAAGTACCAATAAATGTATCGTACAGCTTGTCAGAAGGCTCAGAGAAAACAAGAGTTTTCCGCATGAGATAGGACTTTTTCTGGGTTATCCGCCCGAAGATGTGTGTGGATTTATTGACAATAAAGCAGAGGGCTGCAAATGTGTAGGCTGCTGGAAGGTTTACGGAGATGAAAAGAAAGCACAAAGGCTTTTTGAGAAATATAAACGCTGCACAGAACTTTGTTGTTCACTTGTGGCAAAGGGGTGCAGTGTTGATAAACTGGCAGTATCGTATTAAGGCAGATTTTCAGCCGATAATACAGATATATCAATAATAATTTATTATGAAAGGAATTTTTAATTATGAGTAAGATCGCAGTAGTATTCTGGAGTGGAACAGGCAATACGGAGGCTATCGCAAATGCAGTAGCCAAGGGTGCTAAGGACAAGGGTGCAGAGGTCGATATACTGACACCGTCAGAATTCAGTGCAGATGCAGTTGACAATTATGATGCTATCGCTTTCGGTTGTCCAGCAATGGGTGCAGAGGAGCTGGAGGATACAGAATTTGAGCCGATGTTCAGTGCTGTAAAGGAAAAGCTTTCAGGTAAAAAAGTAGCACTTTTCGGTTCCTATGGCTGGGGCGACGGCGAATGGATGCGTACATGGGAAGAGGACACAAAGGGAACAGGCGCAGAACTTGTTGCCGAAGGTCTGATTATCAATGAAGCTCCCGATGACGACGGACTTGCACAGAGTGAAGCTTTGGGTGCAGCTCTTGTATAAGACATGAAAAATAATTTTTGCCTGCACAGGTCGTTTATATCGATTTGTACAGGCATTTTTTATAGAATTATTCTTCTTTGTAAAATTGCAGTGTAGTTGACTTTTTTATGCAGGCTTGCTAAAATGATAACATCAAAATAAACAGTTTCATGCAGACAACCTTTAGTGACAGGAAAGATTGTTCGTATTGCGGAGGTGGAAAAATTTGACATATGATTTTATAGAGCTGGAGAAAAATGGCACTTTGCCGCTTTATCAGCAACTGTATAACTGTATCAGCAAGGCTGTCGAACAAGGGCGCCTGCCGCAGGGGACAAAGCTGCCTTCAATACGGAAACTTTCGGAAGATCTTTCCGTCAGCCGCACGACTGTTGAAAGTGCGTATTCTCAGTTGGATGTAGAAGGATATATTGTCAGTCGGCCTCAAAGCGGTTTTTATGTGCAAACGTCTTCCATGCCGTTATCTGCAAAAAAGGCGGTCGGACCATCGTCGGGTCATTCAAATGCACCAATGATCCGATATGACCTCGGAAGTGGTACGATCGACAGAGAAAGTGCAGACCTTAAACTCTGGCGCTCCTATGTCAAGGATATTCTCAAACAGGAAACCGCCATTACATCCTACGGCGAACCACAGGGTGAATATGAACTGAGAAAATCCCTTTCGCTTTACAGCTATGCCATAAGAGGCGTGATATGTAACCCCGACAATATTATCATCGGAGCAGGAACACAACCGATCCTATATATTCTTTGCGGACTGCTTCGCAGTTTTGGAAATACTGTTGCAATCGAAAAAGGCGGTTTTGCAAGAGCAGAACAGGTATTTACAGACTGCGGCTACAATATTATATATATTCCGAGTGATGACGAAGGGATTGACATCAGCTTTTTGTATGATTCCGATATTAAAATATTATTTGTAAATCCTTCTCAAAGTCTGCTCAACGGTCAGCCGTTGAAAATGAATAAACGCTATGAGATACTGAAATGGGCGGAGAAGTGTTCGGGAATTATCATTGAAGATGACTATAACGGTGAAATTCGTTTCAGCTCCAGACCGATTCCGGCACTACAGGGAAATGATAGTGAAAGAGTGATCTATGCAGGTTCCTTTTCAAAACTGCTTTTGCCGTCCGTGAGAATCGGCTATGCGGTCCTTCCCGAAAGTCTACTAAGTGCTTACACAGAAAAATCTTCACTTTATAATCAGACAGCCTCGAAAATCGAACAACTTGCCCTGGCAAAATATATTCATGATGGTCGTCTTGACAGACGACTGAGGCGGCAAAGAAAAATCTATCTTGAAAAGCTCAACGCCTTGATCAGTGCATTAAAAAATCGTTTTGGCAGCGACTGTGAGATTGTTACATTTGAAAATTCTCTTTGTCTTCATATTTTTTTGCCTCGCACCGATAAAGATATCGCTGCACTTGCAGCAAAAAAAGGACTCAGAATTACTCATATCCCTACCGAAAGCGAAAAATGCGTTCTTCGCCTCGGATTTGCCGGTATACCGCTGGATGATATTGAACCTGCTGCGGAAATTCTGAAAGAAATCTATTACAAATAATGTTCTTCCTGCTTCTGATAGGGTTAATTGAAAGGTTGTTTGTGTAATTTTACCTTGAAAGTGTGCATTTTTTTTGCGGTTTTGAGATGAGTTGAACTATCATTAAAAAAATGCGCCGAATTGCTTCTTTTTTGTTTTCTTTTGTGCTATAATAAATGATGTATCGTTGTAGTAGGGGAAGGTTGAAGCTGTTTAGTCGAGGAAAGTTGTAGATCAGCATCTGACTTTTTTAGCGTAAGTAGTTCTTTATCTCAGTTGAAGTGAATACTGTATCTGTCTTTATTTGAGCAAAGATCATTCTGAAGAACTACCTTTAATTGAAAAACTGCTTGAAAAAATCCAACTTCCTACAAACCAATACCTTCAACCTAAATAAAGGGTGAGCTATTTGAGTATTAAAGAAGAAAGAAATAATAAGGATGTTATTGCAGGACGTAACCCCGTTACGGAAGCACTGCGTTCGGGCAGGGCTGTTGAGTGTCTGTATATCGCAAAAGGAGAACTCAGTGGTTCGGTAAAGGTGATTGCGGCTTTGGCAAAGGAAAAGAAAATTCCTGTCAAAGAAGTAGACAGGAAAAAGCTTGATTTCATGACGGCCCACAGCGCACATCAAGGTGTTGCGGCTTTGGCGGCTGTAAAGGAATACAGCAGTGTGGACGATATTTTTGAACTGGCGCAAAGCAGGGGCGAAACGCCTTTTATTATCGTGCTTGACGAAATTGAAGACCCTCACAACCTGGGTGCTATTATCCGTACTGCCGAATGTGCAGGCGCACACGGTATTATTATCCCGAAACGCCGTGCCGCAGGACTGAGCTTTACGGTCGGAAAAGCAAGTGCAGGTGCCTATGAATATATGCCTGTGGCAAGAGTGACAAATATTGCAAATACACTGGATGAACTGAAAGAGCGTGGCTGCTGGGTTTATGGCGCAGATATGGATGGAAAGACTTACTGTGAAAATAATCTCACAGGTGCGGCGGCACTTGTTATCGGTTCGGAAGGAAAAGGTCTGGGACGGCTTGTGCGTGAAAAATGCGATGTGATCCTGTCACTGCCGATGTGCGGAAAGATTAATTCTCTGAACGCCTCTGTTGCCGCAGGTGTACTGATGTATGAATTTACCCGTCAGCGAATGAAAATCAAAGCAAATTAAGCGGAGGTTAATACAATGCCGGACAATATCAAAAAATCTCCCGAAAATAAGGAGAGTTCTCCCATCAGAGAACTGTTTCATAAAAACAAAAGTGATGTATCCGAAGATGTAAAAGATTCCGAACAGGAAACAACAGAGTCCGAGAAAATTGAAAATGCAGAATTACAGAACAAGGCGCAAGAACCCAAAGTTTCTGAATCGGCGGATGAAACATCCGAATCTGAAAATACAGAAGAATCA
>ONGS01000211.1 GCA_900317395.1 uncultured Eubacteriales bacterium
AAACAGCCGTTGGACGTTATAAAAATGATGAAACTGGTTGTAAAAAAGATTCCGAATGCAAAATTATTTATTGTTGGGAAACATAAAGAAGTTTTGGAAAATAGGATGAAAATTCTTATTGATGAATATGGGCTGCAAAATAATATTAAGATGACTGGTTTTACGTTAGATGTTAAACAGTATTATGAAATAGCTTCGGTTATGGTCTGTACATCTCAGCGCGAGGGATTTTCTCTGACCTTTGCTGAAGCCATGGCTTTTGGAGTTCCGATAGTGACCTATGATATGCCCTGGCTGACTTTTATTCAGGATGGCAGAGGGATTATAACTGTGCCGCAAAATTGTTATGATTTGCTGGCTGATAAGGTAGTGGGTCTTTTGTTGGATAAAAAACGCTTAAGAAAAATCGGTAGTTTGGGCAAGGAACAAATTTCAGAAATTGAGAATTATAATAATATAGAAAACAAATGGAAAGAGTTATTTGAAACAATTGGTGAATCAGGTAGTGTTTTTTGTGAGGATGACATTGAAGAAAGCCGGTTGGAAAAGGATTCTTCTTATTTGCCCATTATATTAAAATACATTACCTTATTCCAAAAAATAGGAAAGGATACTGCGGTTAGTCAGGAAGCCGAGAAAAGAAGAAAGATAGAAAGAGAATTAAAAGCCTGTAAAGAAAGATTAGTCAAAATAAAAAATGCAAACACTTTATTTTCTGACAGTAATATTCTGCAACTGCAAAAATATGTCACGGCTCGAATTGATATTAAAAATTTCGGCACCGAAGAAAATAGTATTATGATCGAAAATAATTCTGATCATGATATAAAAGTGCAAACGCCTGCCTGGTTTAAAAATGAACAAGGACAGGGCGTAGTTATTCAAAGCACAAAAGGAACTTTGAAATTAGTAATAAAATGTATGGGCAGTGGCGAGTTAAAAATTTCATTGAGAGGCGTGGATTGTAGAGATAAAAACAATAACCGTTTTCCTGTATGGATTGATTATACCCAAATGTATATAAACGATGAGATTATATTTGCAAACTCCCATGTGGTTTGCCATGACAAACCATTTACATATAAGATGAATGTTGCGGATGGAGAACGGGTGCAATTAGATATAGAATGGAAAGCCATTAACTCTGAAAGTCATTATGTGACTTAAATAATAGGGATAGAACTTGGGTAGTGGAAACGGTAGCATTTGCATTTAATGGCATAAAATAAACGTTTTTTATTATTAGGCTTAAAAGTTTGCGGCGGATAACTTTTAATGTGTTGAGGAGTGTTTTATGGATAAACCAAAAGTTTCGGTCATTATTCCTGTTTATAATGCCCAGCAATATTTAAAAGAATGTATTGAGAGCGTTTTACAGCAAACATTACAGGAATTTGAGATTATTTGTGTGGATGACGGATCAGGGGATGCTTCTGATACCATTTTAAACGAATATGCAGAAACAGATGATAGGTTCGTCCTGCTTTCCCAAACCAACAAAGGCGTCAGCGCGGCAAGAAATGCCGGCATAAAGGCGGCTAAGGGAGAATACATTTATTTTTTGGACAGCGACGACTATGTAGAACAGGATGCATTGGAAACTGCCTTCAAATTAATAGAAGCAAAAAAACTGGATATTGTTTATTTTGATACCTTTGCCTTTGGGGAAGAGGGAATCCAACAGGCTGACATAGATGCAAAGAATCGCTACTATGCCCGGAATCATGCGTATGATGCAGTGTATACTGGGAAAAACCTGTTATACAAAATGTTGGAAAACCGTGAATACAGCTGCCCGGTATGGAAACAGGTAATACGGAAAGACTTTTTAGAAAAAAATAATATTTGTTTTTATGATGGAATCATCCATGAGGATGAGTTGTATACCCTTCAAACAATGCTGCTTGCGGAACGGGTTGCGTATATTCCGAAAACACTGCACCACAGGCGGCTGCGTAAAGATTCTATTATGACACGGCCGGTTGATTTTACTTCGGTTTATGGGTATTTTGTGTGCGTAAAAGAAGTTTATCCTTTTTTATTGCAACAAGGGTATAGTCAGAAAGAACTGAACGAATTTTTCAGCTTTCTGAAGAGGCTGATGACGACTGCCCGCAACCAGTACAGCAAGTTACCGGAAGCAGAGCAAAAAAAATATTCTCCCTTGCCGGAAGAAGAAAAATTTTTGTTTCAGCTTTGTATTGCAGACAGTTTAGATGTAATTAAGCAGCGGGATAAAGTTGCCGGTGAAAAACAGAATTTGATAAAAGACCGGGACGCCGCTGTTGTAAAGTGGAATGAAGCGAAGCAAAAGTTACTGTTAGTGGAAAAAGATAATACAGAAATAGTAAAAAAACTGCATGAACAAGAGCTAAAGTTTGATGAAGAACGGAAAGAGAATGCGCAACAGTCGAAAGAGTTGCACCTGCAGGCGGCAAAGTTGCGTGAACAGGTTGATCAGCTGGAACAGTCCAGGAAAGTTGCAGAGCAGCAACTGAACGACGCGACAAAGCAGCTTGCGGAAGAACGTGAGAAGAATGTCCGGCAGACGGCAGAGTTGCGTGGCAAGGTTGATCGGTTGGAACAGTCCGGGAAAGCTGCAGAGCAGCAACTGAACGACGCGACAAAGCAGCTTGCGGAAGAACGTGAGAAGAATGCCTGGCAGGCGGCAGAATTGCGTGAACAGGTTGAACGGCTGAGACAAAGTGAAACAACGATGGCGAATCGGATAGAGGCCCTGAAAAAAGAATTAGTAAAAGAAAGAGAATTTAATCAAAATCAACTGGAAGAAAAACTGCGGAAAGTGAAGCAGTTAGAACAGATTAAACAAGAGTTAGCAAAAGAACAGGCCTTTAGTCATAAACAGTTGGAAGAAAAATTGGCAACCAGCGCTCAATTGGAAAAAGTAAAGAAAGAAGCTGCCCAACAAGTTAGCGAATTGGAAATTAACAATGAAGATATTACAAAGAAACTGAAAGAAACTGAACACAGATTAAAAAAAGAATATGAAAATATACAGAAACAGTTAGAAAATGAAAAGCAAAAGAATAACCAGCTAAATAATAAAAATA